>JAPKXR010000177.1 GCA_026394715.1 Methanomicrobiales archaeon
AAGGCATTTGCAGGAAGGGGATTAGTAAATGGTGGTGCAATGTTGGTACCCTGCTTATTTTTGGGATACAGAGGCCGGAAAATGGTTGGATTCTTCTCCAGGTTGACCCAGGTTAAATCTGTGTTCCGGGCGGAAATTACGGGGCGTTTTTCTTATGGATGCCCGGGATGAGAAATCCCGAGCCGTAATTCGCTGATACCTGCCCGGATATTTTTTTTGGCATTTTTCTCATTTTCCAAAATGTCCTTGAAAAAAGTGGAGGACAGGATCCGGCAATTTCAATCGCTACTGTCATACGGGGTCAAATATACCCTGATTTTGGATATGCCGGCACATCGACGTCTTGAAGATAAAATACCAAGGTCAACCATGCCGGGTTTTAGCCGCATCCGCCCCGGGACACAATATTTACACTAGGCCTGCAACAGGGTGATGCCCAGATCAAACCCAGAAAGCTCGTGGTGCTGACGAAACCGCGGCACCAGGGTTAGTAGGGCACACAGGCCATCAGGTATCGGGGACATCCGCAGTTACGGTATAATCTCGCACCCGTTGAATTTGGTATGAAGAAATGAATCCGGACTGATAACACCATCCCGGATTAGTCCGGATACTTCAGGGAGGCCTCCCAGGAGGCATTTACGGAGATGTGTTATCGTCCTGCACAAGACACGGTTCTGTTCTTCCGTCCAAGGCCTGGTGATTGTGGAATAGAGACATCTGCCTCCACAAAAATCCAGGATCTCACATTCAGTACATCCCCCCTGCACATGAAGTTCGGGCAGATTCCCGGGATCAGAATGATCAATATGCCCAAGGTAATAATCTTTCATTCCGACCATTACCGGGCAGGCAGCAATACTCCCATCCGTCATTATGCTGTAATTGGCATAACCCGCGCCGCACCTCAGCCGGGATCGACGGCAGTTAAGAAGGTCATCAGTCGGGTCAAGGAAAGGGTACCAACGCAGCACCTTCCGATCCACCTTCATACAATCAAGCCAGAGCCGGACAAGCCTTGTGATACCAGGGTTGTAACTGCGGTCCACCCACTCCTCAAAGTGTCGCGAATGAAAATCATTCGCGAAATTTGCATCGATTTGCCAGTGTATTGAAGAGAAACAAAAGTCATCATTATCTGAAAGGAACGTAACCGCATCGTAGATATCAGTCCTTTCGGTTACCGTCATCCGGGCAATTATTTCTCCAGAATAACCTATTTCCCGGATATAGTGAAGGTTATCACTTACAGCCCGGTACGTCCCGGTACCCCGGTTTGTATCAGTCAGCGATTCAGGCCCGTCAATTGAGACCAGTATCGTCTCGAACATTCTGAGATCCTCTGGTTCCATGTTGTGGAGAAGCGTCCCGTTAGTCTGGAGCATGTACCGGCGTACCGGGGCATTTTTCAGGATCTCGTGAACCAGGTCAGGCCTCATCAGGGGTTCACCCCCATAAAATGTGAGTACCGCTTCATGATCCTGCGATAAAAAATGATAAAGTACTGGGAGACTAATGCTAAATTCGGTCGGGAGATACGGATCTATCACGATCCCATCTGCGGCCGAATCTCCATATACATCAAACGATTTACCCCTGCAGTAACTGCAGCAGAGATTACAATCGTCCGTAAGGATGATATGGTAAAACAAAAGATTCCCCGCACATGTTACCTATGATCTAAAAAAACAGTGCTGGTGACGAGACAGCTTTTCAAGGATACCTGCGTTTTCCATATACGGACCAGAGGACCAGGGCGACAACACCAAGTACTGGAATATAGGACATCACGGGTGCCGGTTTTTTGGTAGGTCTGATACCTGCAACACCCGTAGTAGGTAAGGTTTGTGGTAATGATACATTTCCAACCGAATCAAGGGCGTATAAAAGTGCCTGTTTATTTTTCAGCGCTTCGATATGCTTTGGGTCTACCGACAGCGCCAGATCATAAGACTCGAGAGCTTCCCGGTACCTTCCCAGTTTCGTGAATGCCAAAGCCCTGTAGGTCCAGAGTCCGGCATCGAATTTGGCATCATTGGGGTGTGAACGGATTTCTTTGTCTGATATCCTGATCACTTCGTTAAAAACTCTCAGGGCCTCATCCTGTTTTCCCAGATCCTGTAAATTCATCCCCTTATTAACAAGGGCACGGAGGTCGTTTGGATTAATTGCATTGGCACGGTCATACGCACCAATCCCCACCTCTAATTTACCCTGGCGAGTCAGCGCGTCACCCTGATTCACCCATGCCTTTCCAAAATACGGGTCAAGCTTGAGAGCGTGATCAAAAGATTCCACGGCTCCAGTGTACTGACCAAGCTGGCTCTGCGTCATCCCTAATTTATTCCATACAACGCTGTTGTAGGGATCCTGCACAACGGAATCGTTGTAGGCCGCAAGAGCTTCCGCATACAGGCCCTCGCTATAGGAGATGTCACCTTTCTGTGCCATTGATATTGCCACCTCAAATGAGGTATCAGCTATGGCCGGCTGAAGGAATACCACTACAACCAGTACCAGCATTGCCACTCGTGATAAACGCCGGGTACTCATAGATAATAAGTTGTTTTGGTCCTTATGAATATTAGCCATTTGGATAGGTACACTCCAGGTACTATTGGGTACTTTTCGGATATTCTAAAAACAGGATGGGCTCGTCGTGATTCGAACACGAGATCTTCGCCGTGTGAAGGCGACGTCATAACCAGCTAGACCACGAGCCCTCTCTGATGCATCGACCGGGAATCGAACCCGGGCTATAGGCTTGGAAGGCCTAAGTCATACCTCTAGACCATCGATGCGAAACAATGTGCCTTCTTACTATTGAGGTACCCCCCTTTATTATTTTTGTTCTGTTCCGGAAAAATCCAGTGGGCAGGCCTGTATTTTTTGGATATCCCATTGCCACGATAATAAGAAATCTCCACACTCAGGGCCCTTATACCCTATTGTTGCAAATTTTTACCTGCAATAACGAAAATACAATAAAAATTAAGGATATCTGAGTTCTTCTTCTACTTTTTCAAGGTTCGCGATCCGCTTTTCCAGCGGGGGGTGAGTTGAAAACAATTCGAGGAACTTATTCCCGGAAAGGGCCGGGATGATAAAGAACGCATTCGAGCCTTCAATTTTTGCCTTCGCTTCCGGTGGGATTACATCCATTCTTCCGGTGATTTTAGTTAACGCAGAAATCAACGCCCGTGGGTTATTTGTGATATACGCGCTGCCACGGTCCGCCGCAAACTCACGGTACCTGGAGAGTGCCATCATGAGGAGCGTGGCGACAAGCCAGACAATGGCAGCCACAATTCCCGCAATGATCCATGCCCCGGCACCATCACCGCGCCTGCCAAACAAGGACGCAAAGAGGAAATTCTGCATGATTATTGCAGCAAGCATAGCAATAAAACTGGCAATAGTCATGGTAAGGATATCCCGGTTTTTCACGTGTGCAAGTTCATGTGCGAGTACCGCTTCAAGTTCATCTTTTGACAGTAAACGCATGATGGAATCCGTGCATGCGATCACCGCATGTTTTGGACTCCTTCCTGTCGCGAATGCATTGGGAACCGGGCTTTGCATAATCGCAATTCTGGGCTTGGGAAGTTCCGCCTCTTTGCAGAGCTTTTCCACGGTCCGGTGCAGTTCAGGGTACTCGTCTTCCTGGATAATCCTTGAACCGGTTGACCAGAGCACCAATTTATCCGAGAAGAAGTACTGAATAAATGCCATGACCACAACGATTAGGATCATAAATGACATTGAGATACCGAGCGCCAGAAGTATGGCAATGAAAACGAGGTATACTACAAACAGCAGGAACATTGTTAATATGACCCTGCTCGTCAGACCCCAGTCTCTTTTCCATTTCATAATCTGTACACGTTGTTTCTAGTACTCTTAAAACATTCGACAATGGCACAAATACCGGGTGAAATCCGGAGGATTCTTCCCATAACCAATGACCCGGTATGACAGGGAACACGGGACTCCAATGGACCGATACATGAGACACCAAACAGAACCTTTTTTTCACACGGCATCTGACGGATAACCATGGTGGAAGTCGGACCTGAAGCACTGGCTGATGTGGCGTACGGACTCTTCGAGTTGGCATTGAATAAAGAGCTCCGCGCGGGAGGAAACAATCTGTTCCAGCTGGTCGAAACGCGAATTGACTTTAAAGATCAGTTTGTCGCTTTTTTTTCCCGGTTCGAAAATGACTACCCCCAGCTCGCGCAGGCGCTCCTGGCGAAATTCGGGGGGATTAATCCGATTTATGAGATGATTATCGGCGGAGAAGGAGTAGTCCCGACCAGAACTACCCTGATGTACTGGATTATCCAGGAAGCCCCCGCCATTGCACCTGACGCAATTGAAGACGAACTTGCGGGAAAATGGCTCATTTTCCTTCCACAGGAACAGGTTGACGAAGCATGGAGAAAAGTCAGAGACGCCACATGCGCAGATATTCTGGGGATATCTGCCAAGGTCAGTACGGCAAAACCAAATCCGGACTCAAAAGACCAGATGAAAGTGATCTATGTCTATACCTCCGACTGGCAGAACGAGGCAGAAGTTATGGGGGTACGGGAAGAACTGCGCAAACTGGGGTTTACAGACAGGCTCGGGTACAAGCGCAACATTGAAACTTTTAAAGGGGAATACGCCCAGAAAGGAAAAAGAGTAACTTTTTACAGCGCCTGAATCAGGCTTTCCGCTCTTTGTTCTTCGGGCGTAGATTCTGGTACCCGCATTTTCGGCACTGTGTCGCACGAAAACAAAGCTCTCTTTCCACTTAACAGTTGTGGGAAACCCATTTCATATGTTCCCCCCCTGCGAGCAACCAGTCATGTAATTCCCTAAGAGCTAAAGCCCGGTGGGAGATCCTGCTCTTCTCATCGAGCGGAATTTCTGCGAGCGTCCGACCGTTCCATTCGAAGATCGGATCATAGCCAAATCCTTCCCTCCCACGGGGTTCAACGATGCGCCCTGAAAATACCCCGCGGAATACCCTGATCCCCGACGAGTCTGCATAGGCAATTGCAGTTTCGAAATGGGCATCCCTGCATTTTCCTTCAGTCAGCCTGAGGATCCCTTCATTACCAATTTTATAGAATACGTAGGCCGCATACGGACCGGGGAATCCAGACAACGAATCAATACTGAATGCAGTATCATCAACGATGAGAGGTTGCCCCAGTTTTTCCCAGGCAAATTCTGCCTTATAACGGGCAATCTCTGCAACATCATCATGGCGGCACTCCGGGCATTCGAGCCGGACATCTTCCACCTCGATCGCACCCCCGAAATAGGACCTGATCTCTTCAGCCTTGTGGGGATTACTCGTTACAACAAGTAGTTTCATAAATAGCGCCCTCTTTGTAGGATTTCCTGTTCCCGGCCAACAACCTCGCCAGCATGGTCAAATTCCCCGGAATAACCCTCGATAAAGCACGCCCTGAGTGCTTCATGGTTTTCAACCATGCTTTCCAGCGTCTGGAAAAATACGTGGATATCGACACCCCGTGGTTCAACCTCTGATGATACCTGTGCAAGACCAAAATCAATCAGTACACACCGGCCACCGCGTACAAGGATATTACTCGTTGTAAGGTCCCCGTGAATGATCCCCGCCCGGTGAAGACGACCGATCATTCTCCCTGCATCGCAGACGAGGTGTGGTTCAAGGCATTCCTTGAGCATCGGACCTTCGATTTTTTCCATCAGAATAGAATTATCAGTGATATCCCTGATGACGGGCGTAGGTACCCCCGCCCTTCTCGCCATTGAGATAAGGCGGGCCTCCATGCGAGTGCGTTCGCGGATAAGTTGCCGGTCGAGACCTGGGGACCGGTAACGTTTCCCCCCCCGTTCTTTGCACACCTCATGCAGGCCGATCGTTACAACAGCCTCAGCCCCAATTGCCGTGGTGCGTCCGACCTGATGAGCGGGTACCGACGGTGGCATCTCACCTGCCCTCCACGCCACGTCAACCTGGTCCACGCGGAAGGAGGGGTTGACATGGGAGGTGGCAAGAGGGGTACTGACACCATGTTCGAGCATGACCCTTCCCGTGTACGCAATCATGGCTCCATTATCACCCAGGAACCCTGAATCGGGCACATAGAAAGTAGCCCCCCTCTCTTCTGCCATTACCTGCAACATATCGCGGAGTCGCCTGTTTGCACCAACCCCACCGACAAGCAGTACTTCGTCTTTGCCGCTATGTGCCAACGCACGTTCGGTCACCTCGGCACACATGGCGAAGGCAGTCTCCTGGAGACCGTTACAGACATCTTCGATCGGACCCTTGCACTCCTTCGCGGCACTTACAAGACCAGAGAATGCCAGATCCATCCCTTTCACCGTATAAGGCAGTGCGATGTAATCCCCTTTTCCGGCAAGTTCCTCGATAATCGGCCCACCCGGGTGGGGGAGCCCTTTGCTCCTTGCAAACTTGTCCAGCGCATTCCCAAGCCCGATGTCAAGGGTTTCACCAAAAATGCGGTACCGGGATTTCAGGTAGCCTATTACCTGAGTATTTGCCCCGCTTGCATACAGAGTTACAGGGTCATTACAACCCGTTGCATACCGCCCTATCTCGACGTGCGCAACACAATGGTTTACCCCGACGAGTGGGACACCAAGCGCCATGGAAAGCGAGCGTGATGCGGTGGCGACAGTGCGGAGACAAGGCCCGAGACCCGGTCCAATAGAAAATGCAACCCCTTCAATACATGAGGTGTCACCAAAGTCCGAAAGGACACGGGAAATGACAGACCCCATCTCTGACGCGTGATGCTGGGCTGCTTCCCTTGGATGAATTCCCCCCTGAACGGGCTTGTAGGGTCGGGAGCACAGTGCCCTGAGGGATGTATCAAAAACAGCGGCACTGAGATTCCAGGCAGTGCCTTCAATTCCCAGGACCGGCCCAAAAACAGGCATCTGATCTTATTTATTAAACTCAGTATAGCCACATTTTCCACAGGCAGCGCGGTCTCTGTGCCCGGCCATAATAATTCCGGGACCACATCTCGGGCAGTATTTCTTATCAGTAGTGACCTTATCACCATCGATTTTGTAATATGAACCGCGCCTGGCTGCTTTTGATTCTTTGGCTTTTTTCGCTGCCATAATTATGCTGCCTCTTCCTTCGGTTTTGGTACCCCGCGGGTCATCAGGAATTGCCGCTCGGTTTTCACCTTTGTCTCTTCGTTATCATATATCCGGGCCATGCCTGTGAGTTCCATCTTTCCGAAACCGGTCTTTAATGAATCAATTACCATCTGCTTCTCACTCGTGTTGAGAAGTGCGGATAATTTGCCGGTGATTTGCATCCTTGAGGGGGTAGCACCATCGTATCGGAGGACGAAACTGAGTTCTCTCCTCATGAGAAGCTCGTTTCTCTTATCCTTCGTGATCTCAAACTCCATCGATATCCTCTAATTATAGGTAACGACTTTATTTAAAACATGATCATAACATCGATAGGTAACAAAAAAGGCTTGAGATCTTTGTTTTACCAATAAACAGTTTATTCGGGGTTTTTGATAAAGTAACTCAGCATACCCCGGGCTTTCTCCTTCGCTTCCCTGTCAACCAGGCGGAACACGACTCCCTCCCGGGGTTGCCCATACAAAATGATGGATCCTTCGTTTGAAGCAATAACGAGGGGGATCACCGCCAGGTCTTCCTCCCCGTCCACGTAAATCATTGCCTGCGGATGCTTCAGGGCCTCATTCAGCCCCTCCATCAGTTCATCGGATAGCGAACCTGGAGGATTTTTTACCCGGATACAGATGTCGTAAAGGACAGGTGTCCTGTCAATCGGGGATCTCATGGTATGCCCATCGATAATCGCTATATTGGGCGTTATCCCATGTTGAAGGAGACGATGCGTAACAACATCCCCGACTGTATATACCGGTTTTCCGGTAATAAGCGGAATGATATCCGCGATGTCAGGATACAGAATGCCAAAAGGGACTTTGAAAAATTTTCTTCGCTCCTCGGGAAGGAGGAGCATTACCGAACCTTCAATGCATATTTCCCAGGAAGTTTGATATTCATCTTTTTGGAGATCTCTGACCGTTCCGGATCAATAATGACAAGATAGCCGGTCCAGTCGGTACTCAGGTTCCCCGACCCACACACCGCGCATGCCTCACCTTCGACAACCCTGTGGCACTCACGGCAGACGTGGCCCTGCTTTTTCCTGCTACTGGCTACCACGTTCTCCACCCTTTTCCTTTTCTTTCTCTTTGTTCATGTCATCTTCCAGCCATACACCCGTACCAAGACCGGACTGCCTCATAGTAAGTCCGATTTTACTGTCCCTTGGCTCCCTCTCATTGAGACTGAGAGTCACGAGACGGCTCCGGATCGGTTCACCGACTGCAATGAATCTCTTTGATTCCTGGCAAATCAGTCGCGAGTTCTTCTCGTCAAAACTGATATATTCATCTGATATCTGGCTGACGTGAAGCATGGCATCGATTGGCCCGAGACTTACAAATGCCCCAAAACTGGTCGTCTCAACAACAAGCCCCTCCATAACCTCCTGGAGTGACAACCGAAGAACCAGGGCTTCAAAATCCACGTCGTAAAATACTGCACCATCTCCGGGAATTATTTCCCCTTCCCCGATATTCAGCACCTTTGTCACGCCGATAAAGATCCCAATCTCCTTATCTATACTACCCTCGAGCTGTTCCTGAAGGACATCGAGAATTACCTTATCAAGTGCTTCGCCAAGACGGTGAGGAGGTACTCTCACCTTGTCGCTAAGCTTCATCCTGTAATACATAATCCATTATCTCCTTATTACACCGAGTTTTTTCTGATTTTTTAGTGATATTACCGGAATTCTTTGAATGAGCAACTGGTTCCGGAGTGCGCGGTCATTTGTCAGCACCATCCCCCCATGTTGTCCGGCATAGCCTAATATACGCCCATCCACAGTACCTTCATCGAATCCACTCTCAACGATGGTGCATTTTCGGGACATCTCGAGCCCTAGCCTTGCGGCCGCGGCTTCTTTTCCATGCCCTCCTGACAGACGCCTTAGTTCCTCCACCACTTCGACAAGGACAACGGGTTCATAGGCACCAAGGAGATCCCTCAACTCTTCAAACAGGTCTATCCGAAACTGCGACGGCATCATAAGTGCATTCGTATCCAGAAGTACTGTCACTCGGTGAGAATTCCCATCCCGATCAACCGCCATCTCGCCCCCAGCTGCCGGCTGATCGCAATTCTTCCTCCCAGTTCTGCACACACGGGCCTTTTCAGGGTCACTTCAACCGCGTCTTTCTTGGTATTGGTCACAACACCAACGGTCACCGCAGTTCCTACCGAGAGCATCAGTGGCTCATTGTGTTTTAATGGTTCGATCGTTAACTCGCTTGTTGCCCCTACCACACGCTCCATGAGCATAACCCGGAACTTTAATTTGTCCCAGACCGGGGGCAGGGAACCCACATGACCTGCGACCTGCCCTGCAAGCGCATCACTTTTCGTAAGAGCCGGATCTAGCTTAGTGGCTATCCCGAGAAGTCCACCTGGGGAGGCCTCCATCACTTTCTTGGAACCAGCGTTTATCGAGGTGATTTTTGTTTCAACCGGATCCCATCGTATCCGGTTCTCGACCTGTTTCTGCCGGCCGGGGCGGATCTCGATGTCATCACCCTCCTTGAACTCCCCACGTATAAGTGAACCCCCGATAACTCCACCCTTTACTTCTCTCCAGTTACACCCGGGTTTATTGATATCAAAGGACCGTGCGATCAGCATCATCGGCTTTGCTTCGGGGTCACGTTCCGATTCAGGGATCGTCTGGTCCAACGCTTCAACCAATGCTCCGATATTGATACCTTTCTGTGCAGACACAGGGATGATTGGGGCGTTTTCAGCAATTGTCCCTTTGATAAATTTCAGGACCTGGTCATAATGGGCCCTCGCCTCTTTTGCGCTGACCACATCAATCTTATTCTGTACAATGACAATGTTCTTTATCCCCACCAGCTCGAGCGCCATGAGATGCTCTTTCGTCTGTGGCTGCGGGCAGACCTCGTTTGCAGCAATAACGAGCATTGCGCCATCCATCAGGGCGGACCCGGAAAGCATGGTTGCCATCAGGGTCTCGTGTCCCGGTGCATCGACAAACGAAACAGAGCGGAACGGTACCGCTTTTGACCCACATACCGGACATACCGGTTTCGGGGAAAATGCGTCAGGGCCTTCACAGCCGGGACATTTATAGAACGTCACATCTGCATATCCGAGACGGATCGAGATACCGCGTTTTATCTCTTCGCTATGCCGATCCGTCCAGGTGTCAGTGAGCCCATACACAAGAGTTGTCTTCCCATGATCCACATGTCCGACAACCCCGATGTTGACACTTGGAATTGTTACATCACGCAAATGTGATCAAACCTCCCTATTGAATATATAATGATCCTACTTATACGTAATCAGTAAAACCAATTCATTCATCAATTGCTTTCACGAGACTAAATTTTTTCCTCAATTTTCACCCGGTTCTCCCAGATTCTTTATGATTTTCGAGTCGGCGGGTAATCAGGATTATCCTGCTTATGCATTAACAAATAGTTCAAGGAAGATACAGATTGAAAAGTGCCGGGGTTAAAAATTTGGAACCTTTTCTTGCCATGAAAATTTTTTGAGCGGTTTAGCCGCCTCCTTCGCAGCTCTGGTCGATATTTTTCAGGGATTCCTGAAATGCAGAGCCTGACATAAATTCTCTTTCTTCTTCAATCGTTTTCTTGAACTCTTCACGTGTATGGTGTTTCTTTTCAATGCCTGCTTCTACCGGAACCAGTTTATCCATCCGATAAAGCAGGTGAGTTGTATCGAGTTCCGCATATTCCTTTCCATTCTGTCGCTCGAACCGGATTACTGTCCCCGTTGTCCCCGTTCCCGTATACCGGACACGCATTCCTGTTTCGATTACTTCTCCTGCCATTTATAATCAACCAGAATACAATGTAAGATACCCGCAATATCAATTTTTGCATACTTACAGATGGGAAAAGACGAAGGGGAATAATATCAGGAATCCATTTACTCATGAACATTCTTCGGACAAGTATAGCCCGGTATTTTAAAATTCACTGGCGCACAGGTTTATTTCTTATCCCAATCTGGGTCACCATCACACGTACGAGCTGACATAGGTCCTTTCATTCGGGATTCAAAAAAATAATTTTTTCAGCGGGTAAACGACCATTTTCGTGCTGTCCCTCGCCACACCGGGTTCATATTCAGGGCATACACCACCTAACGCGCCGAATACTGAAGAAACGGCCGGACCAAGGGATGGACCATCTCCCCCCGCCAGGACAAGAGCGAGGGGGATTTCGGCAGAATAGTCGATAGTCATGTTATATGCAGTTTTTTTGAGATTATATTTTTTTATCGCTTTGGAGAAAGTTAATGAGATCATTCCATTGTTCCGCAATCACATCCCACCTCAATTCTCCCGGTGGCTCAAATAGTTGTTTCCCGGATATTGTTTCTTCAATTACCGTGGCAAGTTCATCGGGGTCCATTGGATTGATAAAACGTGTGCCCTCATATTTTCCAAGGCTCTCCTCCAGTCCACCAACCCGCGTTGCGATGATAGGAATACCAAATTCCATACCGATGTGGGCAACTCCACTCTGAGAGGCCCTCGTGTATGGCATTACCAGTACATCTGCCGCAGAAAAGTAAAATGGAATTTCGGAATCCCCGACATACCTGTCGATCAGGGAAATATGCGTATTTACAGGGGATTTCGCAACGGTTTTACATAATTCCTGGTCCTCCCATGCCTCCCCGACAATTAAAAGGTGTGAATTATGAATGCGATCGGGCGGTAGGCGTTCGAAGGCTTGGACCAGATATTTCACCCCCTTATATGGACGTATCAATCCAAAAAATAGAATAACATTTGGCTCTCTGATCCCGAGGTAATCTTTTGCCTGGCCCTTATCAGTTTTTTTATACTGATCAAAAAGTCCAATCGGGATTACCCGTATCCTCCTTAAATCGATATCGTAATGAGAACTGATTAACTGGCGATCTATCTCTGAATGAACGATGTAAAACGTTGCAAGGCGTCTTATCAGTGTCCCCAGAATTTTTGAATACAGGCGAAGAACAAAAAAACCATGTTCCAGTGGATCAACTATCTCATGAAATTCAATTATTATCGGTTTTTTCTTTAGATTCATGAGCGCAATTGCGAGATACATATGAGCGACACTTGAAGTCCACCACTGGAAAATAATCACGTCTCCCCTGCGAATGTATTTACTGGCCTCTACCCATGTGAGGGGATTATACCAGTCAAGCAACTCAACCATGGCAATATCTGACCGGTAACCACAATCTGCCAAGGATGCTCCAACCCTCTTATATCCTGGGAAAAGTTTTTTTGGGAGCATATCCCGAAAGAGCAGGGCAGTAACACTAAAGTAATCTGCCAGAGAATTCGAAAGGAGCAAAGTAACGTAGCTGATACCCGAGAGAAATCTCTGTGAAGGGCCAATGATTACAACTTTAAGCACGTTGGTTTCCGGTTCCATTATCGGATCATTCTGCCATATATTGAAACAAACCACACCTTCTTTTAAAAGCATGAGATAGTCATTTTTTCAGCATCTACAAGTGACGAGAGGATTTTTAGTATCATATAAGTGTACGTTGGGTGAATATCTGGGTTTACAATTGATTAACACCTATAACCTCTTTCAGAAACCAGTCCCGGTAGTAAACGTCCCAATTTCTCCAATATTTTTCAAATGCCACTCTTTCTGCGAAGGGGGGGGGAAAGTCATCATCTCCCGTACGGGCACCAGTGGGGAATTTTTTTTAGGACCGCCACCCCTGATGTTGAGGGGCCGATAAAAATCATTTCCTTACCTGGATACGAAAAAGTAACGGACCGGACACCCTCACCAGATACGAGGCCGTCCCCGTTAACAACGATGACCTCCGCATCTTCAATCGTTTCAACCAGAAATGCCTGTAATTCCATTTCCAGCCGGGGAGAGGACCCGGCAAGAAAGACCTTACGACAGTTAATCTTTTTTTTCAACTCAACCAGGCATGGCTGGTGACTCCCGGGAACGCACGCGTGATTGACCCGGTTAATGCAGAGAAATCCAGTCAGTGCATTGATTATCGCGCAGGCTGCGGCCCTTACCCCTGGATTTTCGAATGTTGCCCCGAACATAAACGATAGTTTCGTTGTCGCCCGTGTCGGTTCACAGGTGACAAATTCTGCTGATTTTCCACCGAATGTTGCCACCATGCATACGCCGTGTTCGTACGGGCATTTCGTACTGTCAGGGTCGACACGGAGGTTAACAACCCCGTCTTCACAACCTGAACCCTGAACACGTTCTTCCAGGAGATGGACCGATTCTTCAATAATACCCATTATTACATCACCTTCTAACCAATTCGGCCGGGTTTTTCATCGTCCGGCAACCCGGGCTTAACTAGTATCACTCTTGCAGGGGAGCCATCCAGTCCACGAAGACGCAGGGGCAGGGCAATCATCTGGTAATCCCCTTCGGGAACCAGTTCCAGGTCAAGAAACTCTATCACCACGATCCCCTTACCCAGAAGCTCACGGTGTACCTCTCCTGTACCATGAAATTTTTCAATAGACGGGGAGTCGATTCCGACAGCAATTATACCCCTTGCCGAGATTATTTTCGCCGCGGATATTCCAAGGCCGATGTATCCAGGATCGAACTGCCCACAAAATTTACACCCGGTTTTGAAAAATATCCGCTTGATGCCGTCTATCCTGCCATTCAAATCGTCTCCGGAGATTTCCTCTGGCACACCGGAGAGGTCAAGCACCCTGCACGGCCCGATCAGCGCAGCAACAGGTATCCGGTCAACACTCTCATCGTTTTTCAGGTAGTGGGATGGAGCATCGATATGTGTTCCGGAGTGCGTACTCATCCGAAGCCCTGTCAGAATGTATTGCCCGCAATCCTCCGGGAAAAAACGGGGTTCGATATCACCGGGATATACCGGGGTCTCTTCAGATAATTCATGGGACACATCATAGAACATACTCATTTTCTCATTCCTGCCAGCCATGGCGACCTAAGAGGGGTACAAACACCACGCCACCAAACAATTCGCGGCTGATCTGGTCACCCTGCTTCCTAATCCGGACAAGCTGCTGCAGGTCTCTTGAACCAACGGGTGCGACCAGCCTCCCCTTTTCTGCCAGTTGATCAATAAGCGGTGCCGGGATATCCGGTGATGCAGCAGTGATAATAATTCCGTCATACGGGGCACCCGGAGCATAACCCAGGGTACCATCTTCCACCACAACCATTACGTTGAAGATTGCAAGGTGTTCCATCAAATCCTTTGCTTTCGACGCAATTTCAGGCAACCGTTCGATGGTTACCACCGTCCGGGCGAGTTTTGAAAGGATGGCTGCCTGGTAACCGCTCCCGGCACCGATCTCAAGTACTGTATCATATGGTTTTAATTCGAGAAGAGATGTCATCAGCCCGACAATATAAGGTTGGGATATTGTCTGTCCACAACCGATAGGTAGGGGTCGGTCATGGTATGCGGCAGCCTGGATCTCAGGCGGGATAAAACGGTGCCGGGGTAGTTCCCGCATCGCATCGAGCACCCGCGGGTCATCAACACCCCGTGCTTCGACCTGGTCCCTGACCATGCACCGTCGTTCTTCGGTCCGCGAGTCCTCCGGCATCGTTCTGTCCTCGTCCTCCTCATCCCGCTGGTGTTCAGAACCCTGCTTTTTCTGCGACATCGATGGCCGCATCTATCTGTTTCTGGAGTACATCGGGTAATCCGGCAATCTTGACATCGAGGAAACCCCTGATGATGGTTGCAGTCGCTGACTCTTCATCCAGTCCTCTTGACATCAGGTACTCGATCTCGTCCCTTGCAATTTTTCCAACCGCCGCCTCGTGGGAGAGCTCGGTCCCAACCACGTTGCCCTCTATTTCAGGGATTGCATAAATAATTCCGTCTTTCAGGATCAGCCCTTTGCATTCAAGGTGACCCCTGGTCCCCTCGGTCTTCCCGAGGATATGTCCGCGGGAGATGATCGTGCCACCCTTGGTAATCGCACGGGTAACCAGTTCGGCACTTGCACCCTTTGCCCCAAGGATCGCACGAGAGCCGAGGTCAAGGTGCGACCCAGGCGTTGCAATAACGACGCTGCTGAACCTGGCAACTGAATTCTCACCGACCAGGTGAGCGGTAGGGTACATCTGGATTTTATGGACGGGTTTCATGCAGACATAATTCGATAAAAATACCCCGTTTTCCTCAATTTTTGCAGCACTCCGGGGGAAAACATCGATATCTCCCCCCCATGTGTGGATCATGGTAAAGCTGATCTTGGCGTTTTTACCCACGTAAAATTCACTGATTCCATAATGAGCTCCCCCTTTTCCCACGTGCTGGCCACTTGCGCAGCCGGAAACGATATGGAGTTCGGACCCTTCCTCAGCGATGATGATGTTGTGGACGTGCTGAATTTTTTCCCGGCCGAGATACAGACACGCCTGAACCGGCAGGATATTGCTGCTGCCCTTGCGGGCGATAATTACGTAACCTTTCTGATCGCTGGCTTCAGCAACATACCTGGTATATTCGTCTTTATCTTTCGGGACCAGGTTCCACATGTAGTCCTTGATCCAGTCGTACTTTTTCAGGGCATTCCCGATGGACAGGACCTCAATGCCCTCTTCACTGCAACTTTCCTGCACAACATCCTGGTTCATCTGAATATAACTTCCACACCGGTTACCCATGTGAAGGTCAATTCCTGACTGGACCAGGCGTTCCCTGTCTTCCGCTGAAAGACCAAGGTCTCTCCCTAGTTCTGTCGGCATTCGAGACACTCCTTGTAACCACGTGCTTTGATATCTTTTAGGATCTCCCTAGGGTTACCATGACACCGGATCTCCCCGTCACACATGACATGGCCCCTATCAGCGTCAAGATAATCTAGGATATACCCCGTATGGGTGATGACAAGCCCACTCTTTTTTCGCTTCATCAGGTGAGCTTCCTTCTCCAGCAAGTTCCCGATAGCAGCCCCGATCAGAGAGATATTTTCCAGGTCAACACCGCTTTCGGGTTCATCGAGCATGACGAAGTCCGGTCTCTGCACCATCAGTTGCAGGACCTCGCTCCGCTTGATCTCCCCACCGGAAAAACCCTTATTGATATCCCGCTCCAGGAACCGGTCCATATGCATACGTTTCGCATAATCAGCAACCTCTTCGGTTTTATTCCCCGACGTTGCAACAAGTAGTTTCCCAAGTTTCAGGCCGGATATAGTCGGTGGTCTCTGGAACATCATGCCAATGCCAAGTTTTGCCCGTTCGTGGATTGGAAGGTGAGTGATATCCTTATCTTTGAATGATATCCGCCCCCTTGTGACCGTGTAGTTTGCAAATCCCATTATTGTCATGAGCAATGTACTCTTACCGGAGCCATTCGGCCCCATGAGCACATGCGTCTCACCTTCCTTTATCCGGAGGTCTACATCATGGAGGACTTCCCGGTCCCCTACCTTCACATGGAGGTCTTCAATTTCCAGCATAGTCATTCCAGATAGAGTGTATGGCAACCGAACCATTAAACGCTTTTCAAAGAGCTAGTCCCTATAATTTTATCCTATATATTAGTCAGGGGAATCCGGTTTAACAAGGGAATTGCTTCCTTTTTCCCACCCTCATTATGCGGGTAATTCCACCACGTTCAGGTTGGAAGAGAAAATTTAACCGTAACACGTACTTTTCCAAAAAATATCCTGACAGCTCACCGTCCCCATGCTGGTATAGTGCAATCATTACCGCAAAACACTTTTACGCCACATCCTTTAATGCTATTTTTCCTGGTTTTTTTTTAGAAGTTCAATCAGGGAACTTCTATGCACGAAAACACCTGGCTTTGTGGTAACACCAAATATCTGCCTGAAATGCAAAATATGAAATAAAAACGGGTTCGTCTTTAGGGACCTTTCACTTTCACCCCACGCGGCATACCTTTGATAAGTGAGAGGTATATGTTCAACCAGCATGATCTCCAACTCACCCTATGATGCAGTCAGCAGGCAATGGCGATCAAAGATAGATGAGTCACAAGATTTCAGGGTTGTGAGGACCGATTCGGTATTCATGGCAGGTTTTTCCAGGCCTTCTGTTTTTGAATCTGAGTACCGAAAGGCACATGATTTGAAAACCGCGTTCATGAAAAAACATGAGGGGATGGCGGTAGAGGAGGTTTTTCATGGAAGGTCAATATACACCCCGGAAGGGGAATGCTTCGAGATTACCACACCCACCGACATCCGTGTACCCAGACCGGAACCTGAACTGATAAAACACAGGATTCTTGAGGACCTTACACTCGTCCGGGGTATCGGCCCGGTCACTGCAGCAGAATTGCGAAGGAAAGGGCATAGGACAGTAGAAGACCTTGTCATTCACCGGCGTTTCCATGATGGGGCGAAGGAATGTATCAACCGGGTCCTTGACGGTAAACCGGGCGAAATTGTATCGTTCATTGAACGTCGGCATTCTCCGTCCCATCCGTTAGCAATCCTTGCATCGGGATTGTTCGAACATGATACCTATCTCTTCCTCGACCTGGAAACCATGGGATTTTTCTCAAGACCGGTCATCCTTTTTGGGATTGCCTCAATCGAGGACGAGCGTGTTGTTGTGCGCCAGTTCCTGGTACGCGGCATGGAGGAAGAATTACCGGCCCTGTACCAGACCCTGCGGTACCTGCAGGAAAAACCGGTCGTCGTTTCATATAACGGGAAAACGTTTGATATTCCTTACCTTATCTCAAGATCAGCATTTTACGGGGATATGATGGAGAAACCGTGCCATCATATCGACCTGCTCCACGCATCCCGGCGTAGCGCAGGACACCAGTTACAGGACTGCAGGCTCGCAACCATTGAACAACATCTCCTGGGTACCTCAAGACCCCATGACCTCCCCGGAAGTATGGTACCTGAATTTTACGAGACCTACCTTCAATCGGGAAACCCGGGGCCACTTGTGCCGATCGTTGAACATAACCTGGAAGACGTCGCCAGTCTCGCAAAATTGCTGTTCCTGTTTTTTGAGGGGCCAACATGACAGTGGCCGATGTAATTTCGAAGTTCAGAAACGACCCCGAATACTGTAGACAAACGGCATATATCGAGACCATCACGGCCAGGGATGCACTACATGGCACATTAACAAAACCCCTGCCCCGACCGCTGGAGACATTCATCTCCCATCGCGGGTTGTCCCTCTACACCCACCAGTGCGATGCGATCGAGTCCATTCGTGATGGGAAGGACATTATCCTTACCACCGCCACGGCTTCCGGGAAGACACTTGCCTTCACTCTTCCCATTATCGAACGTCTTTTCAACGACCCGAATGCCACAGCACTTTACCTGTACCCCACCAAGGCCCTTTGCCATGACCAGCTGAAGACGTTGCTGGATATTGAGAGACTCACGGGGATCTCTTTAAACCCCGCAATATATGACGGGGACACCCCGGCCGGGCGAAGACCGCTCATCCGATCAGGGTCCCGGATTGTTCTCTCCAATCCCTACGAACTTCATAATATCCTCCCCTGGCACCACCAGTGGTCAGGTTTTTTAAAAAATCTCGACGCGGTAGTAATCGATGAGGCCCACCAGTACCGCGGTGTGTTCGGCTCAAACATGGCATTTGTTATCCGTCGCCTCCGGAGGATCTGTTCACACTATGGGAATGATCCCCTGATGGTCCTTTCATCGGCAACAATCGCAAATCCAGAGGAATTTGCGCGTCGACTCACTGGAAAGCCAGTCACCTGCATCTCATCTGACGGCTCCCCACGCGGGACGAAAAACTTTGTCATTTATAACCCCTTCCCGGATGGCGATATGTCAGGAACGACGTTTCGTGAAAGTGGGAAACTACTACGGATGTGCATGAACCATGACCTCCGGATGCTCTGTTTTACGGGTTCACGAAAACTTACCGAGCTCATCACCCTGCAGGTACGAGATGACCTTATCCGTAAAGACAACGCAGACCCGGCCCTTGTCTCCGCATACCGGGCAGGGTACCTACCGGAAGAGCGGAGAGAGATTGAAGACCGGATGAAACGTGGTCTTTTGCGGGGTATTGTCTCAACCAATGCCCTCGAGGTCGGCATTGATGTTGGCTGCCTCGACGGTGTCATCATGACAGGGTTTCCCGGCACCATCATGTCAACCTGGCAACAGGCAGGCAGGGCAGGGAGGACCACTGCAGATTCACTCGCTATCCTCGTCGCACACGCGGACCCGCTCGACCAGTATTTTATGCACCACCCTGAACAATTTTTCCGGTCCCACCACGAACATGCAATAATAGACCTTAATAATCCTTACATCATTTCAGGCCAGGTGCTCTGTGCAGCGGCAGAACTACCAGTAACAACAGGTAATGATGACCGCTTTTTTGGAAAAGACCTGGAGCGGGTCCTTTCATCACTCGCGGGGGAGCACCTGTTAAGCGAGACACGGAGAGGGTATATCTATTCAGGAAGCCGGAGACCAGTCGAATTAGCCAATCTTTCAGCGATCTCTTCGATCACGTTCAAGGTCATGTGCAATGGGAAGACACTCGAGACGATGGACCAGTCACAGGCCTTTCGGGAAGCTCATGAAGGGGCCATCCTCTATCACCAGGGGGAGAAATACCAGGTACAATCGATGGATTTCGACCGCCATGTCATCAGGGTTGAACGCGTCGATGTAGATTATTACACAAAACCACTCAAGTCAACAGAGGTCAGGATTATCAGGGAGGAAAAAAACCGGAAAGTTGGAAACAGCAGGCTCTCCTTTGGGGAGGTGACGGTCACCGAGCACTGTACTTCTTACCAGGTCATGCTCTATGATACGATCATCAGTATCGAGCCGCTGTCCCTGCCCCCAGTCACATTCAATACCCGGGCGCTATGGTTTGTTGCATCCCCCGAGGTATATTCTGTTATAGAGGATCGCGGACTGGATTTTGGGGGCGGGCTTCACGGTGCCGAGCATGCACTTATTGCCGTGATGCCATTCCATGTCATGTGTGACCGCAGAGATATCGGGGGCTTCTCTTCCACTGCATTCCCCGGGTCAGGTGAACCAATGGTCGTAATATACGACGGGTTTCCGGGGGGTATCGGCCTTGCAGAAAATGCGTTCGCAAAATTTGAGGAGATCGTGAAGATGACTACCGGCCTGGTCCGGGACTGCAGGTGTGAAAGGGGATGCCCGTCCTGTATCTATTCACCAAAATGTGGAAATGATAACCAGCCTCTTGACAAGCAGGCAACGGACATCCTGCTTGAATCATTACAAGAGTCTGTTTCCGTCGAGGCTCAATACCAGGCCTGATGGGTTTATAGCTCGGTAGTGAGCAATGATGGGAAATTTGATCTCCCGTTTGTACATACTCCATGTGGTGGGGGATATTTGAGGCAGGACTCTGGGTATGATTGCAGATTATTTATCCGGGATAGATCCAGACCGTCCGAGTATTTCTTTTACAATCAAGCGGGAGCTGCAGAGAGCACCA
This sequence comes from Methanomicrobiales archaeon, assembly GCA_026394715.1. GTDB lineage: Archaea > Halobacteriota > Methanomicrobia > Methanomicrobiales > Methanospirillaceae > CAIKOD01. Next base: position 20,646 of record JAPKXR010000177.1, read on the forward strand.
TCGGGACACCTGTTTATCCTGACCACATGGGCGTCAAGTGATTGCTCCGCAAGCTTGCGTACCAGCACTTCTGTATCAAAGTGCTGGTTGAACCCGATCGTAATCACGTCAGGCCTGATCTCCCTAATAGGTCGGAACATGTCGGTAGGATCCCCAAGGACTGCATGGTCAACCGCTCGAAGGGCAGCGACCATGCACCTCCGCTGTTCTTCGGGGATCACCGGGCTTGGTTTATGCCTGACATTTGCATCCCGGGCTACGATGACAAAGAGTTCATTCCCTAATTTTCCAGATTCCTCCAGGTAATAGATGTGGCCCGGGTGTAACAGGTCAAATGTCCCGGTTGCCACGACGCGGGTCATGGGATCACCTCCATTTTTGCGGCAGTACCATCCGCATGGTAGCACCGCCAGTCAGACCGGGTGTAGGGCAATCCGATGATGAAATGGTACCGTCCTATGACGGGGAAAAACCGGAGGTCCGCATCAGAGGGCTGAAGGACCCCGTTGGGGTGGCTGTGAGCACTTCCGGCTACGTGCGGGTCAAGTGGCATCATATCATAGTGCAGGTTCGCATGGCTCTCTCCGCTCGTGGTGCCGGGAAGGAAGTTCAGCTCGTCTATCACACCATCTTTCTCGAGCAACACTGCTACAAATTCGTTGGGATGACTCTCAATTGCGATCTGGCACATCAGGTCCAGCAATTCAAGACGTACCCCAAGGATATTCATTGTGGTATCAGCCCACCCAAAACCCGGTTAAAAAAATATGCAGATTTCATAGGATACGGTATACCTGGTGCTATTTCAGGCCGATGATTTTGATCATATGGTACCCGAACTGCGATTTTACGGGCCCGACAATTTCTCCTTCTTTCCCTCCAAACGCAGCTTTCTCAAATTCCGGTACCATCATATCCTTCCCGAACCAGCCAAGGTCTCCGCATTTCTTACCCGAAGGGCACGTGGAAAACCTTTTTGCAAGTTCGTCAAAGCTCTCACCATTATTCAGTCTTTTTTGCAAGTCACGTGCCTGGTCTTCAGTCTTAACCAGGATGTGTGCTGCATGCACCTGTCGCACCATGAGTATAGTAAAGGAGTGCGCGTTCTAAAAAGGTTACGGGGTTTCAGGGCAACATCGAATTTTTCAAGCGTCTCATGCCTCCCGGGAACGATTGTTCCTATCGCTGCGAAATTAAAAATCCCCGTCCTGTTCAAAACTCCGTCCAAACCGGATGGCCAGTTCTGCCTTGTAAAGCTCTTTCCCAAGGTATGCAGCATGATCAAGCAATGATACATCACCACTTTTTAAAATCAGATCAAACACATCTATCCAAAGCCGGCCTTTTACTGCCCGACCGTTAATGACAGCAACGATATGGTCATCTTCCACCCCGATCCTGAAATTGCCTTTCGGGTCATACCGGAGTTCCCCATCAGGCAGACTCGCGCGGGTCAATGATCTGTAGGATAACGGGGGTTCTCTTCTCCTTCTTTTCTCCTTGAGGATGAGGAGATCGATTCCAAGGTCTTTCGGGTACGGGCGGTCTGTGACAAGGGCCATCATTTCTGTGGCAGTCCGCATCTCCCGAACAGAGCCTTTTGTTTTGTCGCTGTGTTCGCTCGTAAAAATTACTGACGCACCGATCTCTTTCGCCATTCCGGCGAGGAGCGCATTCATACCGGGAGAGTCCGCGTCCAATAGTTCCACGACGTTCCCTGCCCCAAAAAAGAAGGGGTACCGAAAGCGTTCCGAAAATGCGGATAGGGACGAAACCAGCCCGGAACCGACCGGCTGGAGAAGCGGATCGGCAATGAGGCAGGAGATCCCCGTCTGCTCTGCCAGCAGGAGGTTCTCCTCCAGGCTTTGCTGGTACGGTACCACTACTGCAGCAGCCCCTGCATCCGCGACTGCCTTCCCGATTACGGGTATATTGCCATCATGCAGACTGAGGACAAGATCAGCCCGGAAAAGCCCCGCTGAAATCAGAGCCGGGTCCTGCGTGTCAATCGCAAGGGGTCCGGGCACATCAGCTACCAGGGAAAAACACTGGGTAACATCGTCGGCAGTGGCATCAAACCCGAAGCCCAGGTCTACAATGTCGGCCCCCGACCGGAATGCCTGATGAACTGCAGTCTTTAAGTTCTCATGCCGGTGCGCATCCATAATCTCGGCGAGGACTTTGATCCTGGAGGTCCCCCCGATCTTTATACCCCTGATAACATAGTCATACGAAGCACCCCATTCGAGTTCATCGAGTTTCCGGCAGGCTTCCCCGTATTTTACTTTTGCGATGAAATCATCTGCCGGGACAGATCGTGAAAGCGGCAGGGTATCCAGCGAGGAAAGCACCCGTCCAAGGTCCGCGGCATGCCGGGGCCCGAGATAAATCGGGATACCGGTCTCCACCTCCACCGGCTGGAACGAGGCAGTAACCATGCCGGACACAATCACCATATCATACTCCCCTTTTTTTATCAGGTCGCGGAGGGTAGCAGGGGTTAAAAACGACGCAATTTCTCCGGTTACCACGACTTCTGCGTCAAACCCTTTTGCAGCTTCCAGTACCACCGCATAGGTTGCTGCACCAGTCGGGAGAAGGATACGCATAAGTTCCCTTAATATCAGGGAGATTAAAAATTGATATGGTTATATGCTCACCTGCGATCTCCATATTCACACGAACTATTCCCGGGATGGGGAAAGCAGTATAGAAGATATCATACGCCGTGCAGAAGTAATCGGGCTTGATGCCATCGCAATCACCGATCATGACACGACAGAGGGGGCGAGGGCGGCCCTGAAAATCTCCACAAAGGTCCTCATTATACCGGGGATCGAGATCTCAACAAAGCAGGGGCACCTCATCGCCCTCGGTACATTAACAGAATTCCCAAACGGGCTGGATGTCCTTGAGACGATCGCCACTGCACGTGAACAGGGGGCAATCCTCGTACTGCCTCACCCGTTTCACATGATGCGGCACGGTGTCGCGCTTCATTTCAGGAATGCCCTCAGCTCGGTTGACGCCATTGAGGTCTTCAACAGCAGGTATATTGTAGGGGCTGCCAACCGGAAGGCCGCAAAATTTGCAAAAAAACTGGGGAAACCCTGCGTCGGTGGAAGTGATGCGCACAATGCCCGGTACGTGGGATATGGAAAGACCCTCGTCAACGCTGAACCCACCATCACCTCAATTCTCGAAGCAATCCGGAACGGGGATTCCGTTGCCACGGGAAGGATGACACCCCTCCGCACCTACACCCGCCAGTCGCTGAGAAACACATGGAAGAAACTGAAACGCCGGGTGTACCACAAGTAAAACTGGCATTCCGTGTCGCCTATCGTGGAGACCATTTCACCGGGTCACAGATGCAGCCTGGCTTTCGGACTGTTGAAGGGGAATTCATCGCAGCATGTGTACGCCTCGGGCTCTTCCCTGACTGGCGGGATGCCCATTTTGCTGCATCGGGGCGGACAGACAGGGGAGTCCATGCAACAGGCCAGGTCTTTTCATTCCTGACGGGAATACCGGACCGCGCTATTGCGGCCCTGAATTATCAGCTCCCACCGGACTGCTGGTGTTCAGGCTATTGTATCGCCCGGCCCGGATTTCACCCCCGGTATGATGCAAAATTCAGGACCTATCGCTATTTCTTCCGCGAGCAGGACCTTGATGTTCACCGTATGGAAACCGCAGCGGTACTCTTCCAGGGAATTCATGATTTTTCAGGTTTTGCACGTGTAGACAACAAAAACCCAATGCGAAAGGTTCTCGCGGCATCAATCGGAAGATATGACGGCATAATATACCTTGAGATCACCGCAGAGAGTTTCCTATGGCACATGGTACGCTGTATCGCAACGGTAGTACGTGATGCCGGTATTGGAGCCTGTGAAGTGACGAGCATTACAGAAAGGCTGGAGGGGAATTATTCAGGTGGCATCCACCCCGCACCTCCGGAAGGACTTGTACTTTGGGATGTCGCATACGACATGCAGTTCACACCGTTACCCAAGGGGGAACGAAGACAGGGGACCATAAACGACTGGCAGGGCTATCACCGGGTTATGGCCACGATTTGCCGCATATTTTCCGGACCTTGAAACTCTACCGCACAGAAAAGCCCTGGAACTTTCCTGAACAGAAATTAGAATTGACAGGTAACAGCTGACCTGGGCGAAAGAATACAATACCACCTGAGGTGTATTGGTACCATAATGAAATTTGATTGCACCCGGTGCGGAAAATGCTGCATGGTATCGGGAAAGCACATCCGTATTGAACGGAAGCTGGGGGAGAGGGACTACTATTGCCGGGATTTAATCTCAGACAACCTGGTCATGACCCACGTTGAGTCCCCATACCTGCCGGGATTTCGGGAAAAAGGTGGATACCAGGAGGATGATGACCGATGCCACTTCCTGGTCAGGACCAGGGAAGGGTATGCCTGTGTGGTATATAACACCCGCCCGTTATCATGCAGGGAGTTCAAATGCTGCCGTATGCGGGTATATCAAGGCGAAAAAAACCTTATCGGGACAATAAAGGGGAGGCGCAGCCTCTCAACCACGGACCCTGACCTCGAAAAGTTATGGAATGACCGTATCAGGTTACTCGGGATTGAAGAGGACGGACAGTGGGACATGAAAGTGAAAAAAATCCTCGAAGATTCAGGTTATATCGTAGAATTATACATTTCGTGACGTACGAAACCACCAAATTTACAATACTAACAGGTTAATACCGGATAATCAACAACCATTATACTGAATAGAAATGACGGAAATCCCAAAAGAGGAGTATCTTTTCAAGTGTACCTCGGCCTGCGCCGGGTGCAGCTCTTCACTGGTGCTCCGGTATGTCCTCAAGGCAGCAGGCCCCGATACGGTCCTTGTCATGCCGGCATGCTGTACCAGTGTAATCCAGGGAATTTATCCCAATACCGCGATGAACGTCCCGGTCTATAATGTGGCTTTTGCTGCAGCTGCGGCATGTGCCTCCGGAATGAGTGCCGCGTTCCGTGCCGGGAAGAAAGCCACCAATGTCATTGTCTATGCAGGTGACGGTGGTACGGTTGACATCGGTATCCAGGCGTTATCAGGGGCCTTCGAACGCAGGACAGACTTTCTCTATATCTGCTACGATAACGAGGCATACGGAAATACCGGGATGCAGAGGTCAGGGGCAACACCCACCGGTGCACGGACCACCACCACACCCGGTGGAAAACCGGACACGAAAAAGGATATCGATCGGATCGTGGAAGCCCATGACCCCCCGTACATGGCAACCGCCTGCAGCGCATACCCGCATGACCTCTTTAAAAAGGTAACAAAAGCCCTCTCAATACGGGGACCCAAGTTTATCCATGTCCTTGCACCCTGCCCTCCCGGGTGGCGCTACCCGACCGAGCAGACAGTCGAAATGGGAAAGCTCGCCGTAAAGACAGGTATGTGGGTACTCTTCGAACGTGAGTATGGCAAGGTCACCATCAACGGGCCATCTAAAGCTGCGATGATAAAACCACTGCCGATTGAGGAGTACCTCGGACCACAGGGACGGTTCAAGGGTATCAGCAGGGAAGCCGTCGATGCCCTTGTCTCACTCGCTCGAAGGAATGCAAAACGACTGTCGCTTCAGGAGGAAGGCGTATGCTGACAATTGCAACCGGAAACAAGGCCGTGGCAGCTGCAGTGAAGCAGGTCTCACCGGAAGTGATTGCGGCCTATCCAATCACCCCCCAGACAGAAATTGTTGAGCAGATAGCCGAATATGTTACAAATGGTGAGCTGAAAAGCCAGTATATACCAGTCGAGAGCGAGCATTCCGCGATGGCCGCCTGCATCGGGGCAAGTATTACCGGTGCGAGGACGTTTACGGCCACCAGTTCACACGGTCTCCTCTACATGCACGAGATGGTGAACTGGGCGGCGGGCGGGCGCCTCCCGATTGTCATGGCAAATGTGAACCGGGCACTGGGTCCCGGCTGGAATATCTGGGCCGAACATACCGATTCCATGCAGGAACGCGACACGGGATGGCTCCAGGTATACGTCAGCACGGTGCAGGAGGCCTACGATACGACCCTGATGGCATTCCGGATTGCGGAACATCATGAGGTCCTCCTCCCGGTGATGGTCAACCTTGACGGGTTTTCACTCTCCCATATCAACCAATCGCTTGAAACAGTGGAACTAGGGGATTTTATACCGCCTTTACGTCTCCCCCATGCAATTGATGTAAAAAACCCAAGGGGATATGGCCCATTGACCGGACCAGAAGAATATTTTAAATTCCGTTGGGATATCGAACGTTCGATGCGTGACTCGGTGAAGGTCATCGAGTCCACCGAAAAGGATTTTTCCCAGCGGTTCGGGCGTTCATACGGGTTTACTGATGATTACCAGTGTGAGGACGCCGATGTGGTCATCGTATCAATGGGAACAATCGGAAAAGAAGCCGAAGTAGCAATCGATCTGCTCAGGAAGGAAGGGATCAGGGCAGGTTCGATGCGTATCCGCTGGTTCCGGCCGTTCCCGAAACTGGACCTCTCAGGCCGGGACGTTGTCGTGATAGACCGGGACTACTCCTTCGGGTACGGAGGAATTCTAGCCGAAGCAGTCAGGTCAACGTGCAGGGCTGAACCATACAGCGTCATCGCCGGGCTCGGTGGACAGGAAGTGACCTATGACGATATTGCAGGGTTCATCCAGGGCAGACGGCCTGGTGAAGAGTACTGGTTTGGGGTGACACCTGATGTATGAAATACGGATCCATTCACGGGGCGGACAGGGTGGTGTGACCGCTGCAAAGCTGCTCGCTCTCGCCGCGTTCAGGGACCACAAGTACGCAACAGCCTTCCCGTTTTACGGGGCGGAACGGAGGGGGGCACCCGTGGTCTCATTTGTAAGAATTGACGAGAACCCGATCCGGGTGTACAGCCAGATTAAAAAACCGGGCCTCATTGTTGTCCTCGATAACAGCATCATGGAGGTTGTCGATGTCCTGCACGGCCTCAGGCCAGGCGGGAAAGTGCTCCTGAACGGCACCCTGCCCCATGATATGAAAGGCTTCCAGACGCTTTCCGTAGACCTGACGACGATTGCACTCCGTTTAAACCTGGTGGTGGCAGGGAGCCCGATCCTGAACACCCCGGTAATCGGTGCACTTGCAAAAATGGGGATTGTATCTATGGATTCCGCAAAACTTGCGATCTCTGAAATGTTTTCAGATGACAGAAATGTACAGGCTGCAGAAGCCGCGTACATGGAGCTGGTCCTATGAGGCAACGACTTGCGATGAGTAAACCTGGGATTGGTGCCTGCGGAAAGACAGGGTCATGGCGCGTGTTCCGGCCTGTCGTGGACCAGGAAAAATGCAACCAGTGCGGACTCTGCGAGATGTACTGTCCTGACCAGGCAATTAACGAAGAGTTGGAAATTGACCTCGGGTTCTGCAAGGGGTGCGGGATTTGCGCCAATGAGTGCCCGAAAAAGGCCATTGCCATGGTCCGTGAAGAAAAGTAATTACCACCAGATGTACCCCTGGGTTCCGGGTACTTACCCCATTATTTATGCTCTTTTTTCATCTGTTAACCCATCTGGTTGTTATCGAAAACAGATTTACGGTATTTCCAAAAAAATAAGCCATGGCTTGTAGCCAGGTAACAGTCAGGATTAAAAAAACGTTTGGGGGAGGGGGAATTAATAGTCGCCCATTCCGCCCATGTCGCCCATTCCACCCATTCCGCCCATTCCACCGGGAGGCATGCCTCCGGGTGGGGCAGCGGACTTGGATGAAGCAATTACATCATCGATCCTCAGGATCATGATGGCCGCTTCTGCGGCGCTGGCAATTGCCTGGGTCTTTACGCGCAGGGGCTCGACGACGCCGGCCTTCTGCATGTCGACGGTCTTGCCTTCAAATACATCGAGACCGAAAGTCTTCTTGCCCTTCTCGTGGGCTGCACGGATCTCGACAAGCATATCGATCGGGTCGAGTCCTGCATTCTCTGCAAGGGTCCTCGGGATGATCTCGAGTGCATTTGCAAATGCCTCGATGGCGAGCTGTGCACGCCCACCAACACTTGCTGCATACTCACGGAGACGGAGCGAGAGTTCTGTCTCGGGTGCTCCGCCACCGGCAACGCACTTTCCATCCTCAACGACAACGCTGACGACGCGGAGTGCATCTTCCATGGCACGGTCAAGTTCGTCGACGACATGCTCAGTGCCACCGCGGATAATGATCGATACTGCCTTTGGATTCTTACACTGCTCGACAAAGATCATCTCTTCGCCTGATACCTTCTTCTCCTCGACAATGCCGGCATGTCCGAGCTCTTCCTTGGAGATTGCATCGATACTTGAGACAAGGTTTGCACCCGTCGCACGTCCGAGTTTCTCCATGTCGCTCTTCTTGACACGGCGTACTGCGAAGATACCTGCCTTTGAGAGGTAGTGCTGTGCAATGTCGTCAATACCCTTCTGGCAGAAGAGGACGTTTGCGCCGCTCGCTGCAATCTTATCGACGATGTTCCGGATCATCCGTTCCTCTTCGTCAAGGAATGCCTGGAGCTGATCTGGGCTTGTAATATTGATCTCTGCATCGACTTCGGTCTTCTTGAACTCGACTGCTGCGTTGAGGAGGAGGATCTTCGCCTTGGTTACCTTCTTCGGCATTGCGGGGTGGACTCTCTCCTTGTCTATCAGGACGCCTTCAACAATCTCGGAATCATCGATTGACCCGCCGACTTTCTTCTCTACCTTGATATAATCGGTGTCAACGGTGCCGTCATCGTCTGCAACCATGGTGACTGCCTTTACGACGAGGTCACAGAGCTTGTCTTTCGATGCTTCTGCGCCCTTTCCGGTCATTGCGGTCTCAGCGATCTTCTTGAGCATTGCAAGGTCACCGGGCTTGATGGTGATGGCAATCTCTTTTAAGATCTCCTGTGCCTTTTCAGCGGCCATACGGTACCCTGCTGCAATCACGGTTGGATGAACGTCCTGTTCAAGGAGATCTTCCGCACGTTTCAGGAGTTCTCCTGCGATAACGACGGCTGTGGTTGTCCCATCGCCTACTTCGTCATCCTGGGTCTTCGCGACCTCGACCATCATCTTTGCCGCTGGGTGCTCGATGTCCATCTCTTTGAGAATGGTCACACCGTCATTGGTGATGACGACATCCCCGATGGTGTCGACGAGCATCTTGTCCATTCCTTTTGGACCGAGAGTGGTGCGTACTGCACTTGCTACTGCCTTGGCAGCAGTAATGTTCATGCCCTGGGCATCGCGGCCGCGGGTACGTGAACTACCCTCTTTTAGAATTAGAATCGGTTGTCCTCCAAGCTGTTGTGACATAGTTTTCACCACTTTGAGCGGTAAAAGTTGGTTTGTGGTTCTATATAAATATTGTCACTTGTCGATCATTTCGATCAGTTCTTCTCCGTCTACAATATGCTGGAGGCGTTCTTCACCAATCACCAGGGTTTTCCCAATTTTTTTCTGTTTGTAGTAATCGGTGAGGACACACATGGCCCGGGTTCCCGTCACCTGTGAGATGTTCCCGATCAGTGCAGCGCGCTTTACGACACGATCAGCCGTGCCATACCCGGTCAGGATCGTGTGGCCATGGAACATAATGAGTGCCTGAAACGGTGCCCGGTGCAGGGTATGCAACGTCATCCCAATCTGCTGAAGGAAACTCATCGGCACTTCATCACCAGGGTATTCCACCCGTTCTTTGGACTCCCCATGTGGCTGCAGCAGGTCAATGGACTGCACAAGCCCGCTGTCGAACAGTTCTTCGATTTTCTGGGCAACTTCGAGGGTAGTCCCCATCCCGCTTTCATACTTGCTGATCGTCCGCCGGGATACCCCAAGGAGATGGCCAAGGTCCCCGAGCGACATGCTCCGCTGTTCCCTCTGCTCGCGGAGTGCATCACCGTTAATCGCTACATACAGGCCGCCGGGTGATGCATATATCAGGGGGGGGATCCCCTCGACCACGTAATCGTAAAGCGTCGAAACGCTGATCGCGTAGATCCCGTAACGGAGATATACGGCACCCCGCTCAAGTTCGGCATCCCTTGCACGCTCCCCGATAATTATCGCTGACCCCTTGAGGTGGCGTGCAACAAGCTCAAGGTCGGAGGCAGTCTCCTCGCTGACACTGTCAATATGGGACACAACTTTTATCGCGAGCGTCATCTTCCCATTGCTCGCGATGAGATCAAAACTCCTCGGCCGCATGCTGAACCGTTCGGAGACAAGATATCCTCCCGAGATCATCACGCTGATGACCATCTGGAGGAGCCGGTCCTGTGTCATTTACCGTTAGGGATGGTTTTAGAACGTGATACAATAAATAATAGATTATTTGCATGCTTCTCGGCATTGACGATACTGATTCACCTTCCGGCATGTGTACCACCTATCTTGGGGCATTGCTGGCCAGGAAACTGAATAAAATGCATTTGCCGGTACTGGAAGCTAGGCTTCTCCGCCTGAACCCGAACGTGATCTATAAAACCAGGGGAAATGCTGCAATTTGCCTGGAAGTAAATGGGGATATTGACCGCGTGTTTGAGACGGCCTGCGAAATGGTTACCGGACTTGCCCATTTTTCGCACGAAAACACAAATCCCGGGGTAGTTGCCATGGAAAACCGTCCCAGGCCGGATTTTTACTGGAAAGCTGTCAGGGACTTCTGTACTACGGAAGAAGCTATTGTCGTCCTTGAAACTGCCGGAGCCCATTATAAAGGTTTTAAAAATGGCAGGGGGCTTATCGGTGCTACGGCAGCAGTCTGCAGCCAGGTCCCAGACATGACATTCGAGTACCTGACATACCGGAATAGCAATGTATTCGGTACACCGAGATTTGTCGATCGAAAAAGCCTGTTTGAGGCCGAGGCGTCGACCTACCCCCATACATGGGACACGGTTGATTACGAAAATAATTGCGTAGTCTGTGTCCCGCATACTCCTGACCCGGTCCTCTTCGGAATCCGTGGAGAGAGCCCTTCGTATGTTACATTGGCAAGAATGCAGGTGGATTCTGAGCCAACCGGAGCTGAACAGATCTTTGCCACAAACCAGGGCACCGATGCGCACCTCGTTGATGGTAAGATCGGCGCCCTCGCGGAGGGCTTTTCCTACCGTATTACCGGTATGGTATGCACCCATGCACAGACAGGGATAGGGGGGCATGTGTCGATAGGGCTCGGGGACGGAGATACGGTTACCCGTTGCATGGCATATGAACCAACAAAAGGGTTCCGGAACGTCCTTCGTGCGTTATGGCCGGGTGACCGGGTGCTTGTCACCGGGAGCTACAAAGGAGGGAGTATAAACCTGGAAAAAGTCTGCGTTATTACACTTTCGCAAGCCGGGACAACGCGGCCTCCCGTATGTCCTTCCTGTGGCGCCCGAATGACTAGTGCAGGTACTCTGAAAGGATACAAATGCAGGAAATGCGGGGCCCATGAAACAGAACCACAGGTTACGTTCCACGACCGGACGATTACACCCGGGTGGTACGAAGTCCCGCCGGTCGCACGCAGGCACCTGGCAAAACCCCTCTGCCGGGGCCCGTAACCCCGGGGACATGACCATCCGCCGGGAAGGTGTTATCCTTGAACGCGATCAATAAATTCATCAATATCTGGTGAGCCCATTGAGTCACGAATGCCGTGTACCGGTCAGGCAGGTACGCCTGAAAGCAGGAATGACCGTAGGAGAACTCGCTGAACAGATGGGGCAGGCAGGGGCTTATAATGGCGGTGCACTGTTCCGTGCCATCTGTATCTACGAGAAGATGCTCCGTGACCCCGATGTAACAAAATTTTTCGGTCTTGCCGGGGCCATGGTGCCTGCAGGTATGGGCGGGATTGTCAGGGACCTAATGGATGCGGGACATATCGACGTCCTCGTCTCAACCGGCGCTAACCTCACCCATGACATTATCGAGGCGATCGGATGCCGCCATTATCACGGCGATGCGGGAAGTTCGGATGTTGAACTGAGACACGAGGAGATAAACCGGATCTACGATGTTTACCTGCCGAATGACGCGTTTATCAAATTTGAAGAGTTCATGCAGGGGACCTATTCGGAGATCCCTGACGGAACAACGGTCTCAATAAACGAGCTGCTCACCCATATCGGGTCGCGTCTCAACTCAGGGATCCTTGCGACTGCAGCAGAACGGCAGGTCCCGGTGTTCTGCCCGGCAATCCAGGACTCTATGATTGGGCTCCAGTACTGGTTATTTTCCCAGGCAGGGCATGTTACCGTGGACGCTTTTAAGGATATGCCGATGTTACTCGACCGCTGTTTCATGGCAAAAAAAGCTGGGGCGATGCTGGTCGGGGGAGGCGTGCCGAAAAATTATATCCTGCAGAGCATGCTGATGACCGAGAACGGTTTCTCCTACGCAGTCCAGCTGACCGGGGACCGGCCGGACCTTGGCGGCCTTTCTGGGGCCACGCTTGATGAGGCCCGTTCCTGGGGCAAGATCACCGAGGAGGCGTCTGCGGTAACGGTATATGGTGATGCAACAGTCCTCCTCCCCTTCATGGTCGCCGCGGTGCTTGAGAGGCTGGAACCATGACAGCATTGATACTCGCACTCGATGTGACGGATAAAACCAAGGCTATTGCAATTGCTACCCGATGCGCACCGCATATTGATGCAGTAAAGGTCGGGTACCCCCTTGTCCTTTCAGCAGGGCTTTTGGTTGCCGAAGAACTTGCCGATCTCGACCTTCCCCTTATCGCAGATTTTAAAGTAGCGGACATCCCGAATACGAGCAGGCTCATCGCAGAAGAGGTATTCACGTCAGGTTATGATACATTAATCTGCCAGGGATTTACCGGTCGTGACTCGGTCACCGCATGCGTTGAGGTGGCAAGGGAGTACGGTGGCGACTGCTTCGTGGTCACCGAGATGAGCCATCCCGGGGCCACGGAATTCTTTCATGGTGGCATCGCAGAGAGGATTGCCGTGCTCGCGAAAGAGTGTGACGCAGATGGCATTATTGCACCGGCAACAAGACCTGATCGCGTTGCTTCCTTAAAACTGCTTATCGGGGACCTGAAAATTTATTCCCCAGGAGTAGGTGCGCAGGGAGGGGATATTTCAGCAATCGCGAGTATTGTGGATGGGATTATTATCGGACGTGCGATCTATGACGCGGAGGATCCGGGAGAGGTCGCATTGCAGTTTGCAGGTATCCGCCAATGATGAGAAAGGAAGACTGATAAAAAAGATGAACCCTATGAGTCAACTGAGGCGGAAACTCTCAATTGGAACGGTCTAAAAGTTTAAGAGGATGGCATTCTATCTGATAGTATGGAATGGACCGCAGAACAGAGAGAGACCGCAGAGAAATACCAGCACCTTGGAGATATTCCAGAAGCCGAACGGCAGTACAAGTGTCATACCTGCCACCTTATTGTCGATGAGACCCCGTGCCCTAAATGTGGAGAGGGACACCTCGAAATCATGTGCCCTCTTGACCACTGCCACTGCTCCCACGAGATCCTTTCGGGGATCGATTACTGCCCACTCTGTCACGCCGCCGTCTGTCCCGAATGCGGGTCGCATGATGTCGTCCAGATTAGCCGGGTCACCGGGTATCTTCAGGACGTATCCGGGTGGAATGCGGGTAAACAGCAGGAATTAAAGGACCGGGTCCGTTATACCGTAGCGTAATCAGATCCCCCGGATTTTCATGAAATATTATATCAGGAACGATACTCTTTTTGTCAGGGGTACATTTTCTGCCGCGAGTACCGGGCCCTGCGGTGGCCTCCGTCCCGTTTCAACGGTATTACTGTACAGCACGGAAAAACCACGTACCACCCATGGTGACCCCTGCAGGGATGTAACCCTTCAGGTCGCACGTGAAGGTCTTCCGAACGATTTTTTCGGCATCCATGAAGGAAATGGCATCAGCCGTCTTTGTATTGTCCAGTATGACTTCATCACAGTCTTTATCCTGGCTGCCACCAGCAGTGACACCCAGGCAGACCAGGTCACGATTGTCGTATATTCAGGTGAAGGGCTGGCGGAGAATGCGCTCCTGCAGATGATCATTACCGTTTCCAGTGCAAAAGCCCGGGCCCTGACAGACGCAGGGTTGCCGGCCCCGGCTGCTTCGGACGACCATGTCATTGTGGCATCTGAAACAGAAGCACACCACAAGGACGCAGGACGTCATTCAGAGGCAGGGTGGCGTGTGTCCGAGTGCATCCTATTTGGTCTTCCCCACGCACTGGAACAAAAGGACCGTCGGAAAGACCCGGCCCTGTACGTTTATTCACGGTTAGGGGGCGGCCATTTCGTCCTGTGGCGTCCCAGGGAATGTCCCTACTACCCCTGTCATTTTCAAGGCCAACGGTGTGATTACTGTTATTGCCCGTTTTACCCCCTCGGATGATTCGGGTTTGGCTTTTAGAAGATCATAAATGGTGCTGTCTGCGGTTACTGTCATGGGGTACTATTCACTATACCGGTACTTAAACCTGTACCCGGTAGCTTTTCGGTAACCCTCATGCAGGTGGTAAAGGTCACTTTCACCCTGCGCATCCGACCACCATTAATATGCCGTGCTGGGTGAACATGTAGCTGGAGATGTAAAATGGATATTTCCCAGATTGTTGAAAGAATCTCCTTAAAAATTGAGGCTAAAGGACACGCGGCAGATAAACCGAAGATTGAACAGAAACTGCGCCGCCTTATTGAGGAGTTCGGGGTCCAGCCGGAAGATGCCGAGCGGACCGTATGGTACGATATTGCACGTGATTATGGCATCCAACTCGGGAGAGCCGCGGGCCCTGGTGATCAAAAACAGATCAACTCGGTCAGCACCGAAGAATGGGTCACTATTGAGGGGAAAGTTGTAGTACTTGGCAATTCACCTTCACCATCAATCGCCTATTCCGGGATCATTGCTGACGCTTCTGGCGCAATCCGGTTTGTGGTCTGGTCGAAGGCGTCAGTCCCGGTGATCAAAAAAGACTCGTGGTACCGCTTTGAGTCTGCGGTGGTTGATGAGTTCAAAGGGGCGCTCAGCCTGAAAGTCCACTCAGGGACTACCGTCACAGAACTTGAAGTTGACGGAGTATTAATCCCGGTAATAACACCCGTTGCCGAGCTGGCAGCAGGTGTTGCCAGTGTCCATGTGAAGATGATACAGGAATGGGACGTCTCGCATGAGCGGATGCTCCAATCAGGGCTTCTCGGGGATGAGACAGGTACCGTGAAATTTGTTATCTGGAAAGAAGAGGGGATAGAACGCCTGACACCTGGCAGTGTATATACCATCTACTACACCCTGGTGGACGAATTCAACGGGCGTCACTCGCTGAACATTAATACGGCGAATATTGTCGCTGAAGATGGTGATATTGCCGTTGCTTTCGGAACCGCCACGTTCAAGGGGGCACTTGTCCATATTGCCCCGGGTTCAGGGCTGATAAAGCGGTGCACGGTCGAGGGGTGTAACCGGGTGCTCTCCCGCCAGAATTACTGCCCGGTCCATGAGATGCAGCCGAAATTTAACTACGACCTGAGGGTCAAGGGCTGGCTCGATGACGGGGAACGCACTGAAGATGTGCTGATGCAACGTGAGGTCGTGGAATCGCTCACGGGTATGACCCTGGATGAGTCGAAGGAACTTGCTGAGAACAACCCGCTCGGAATGGATGAGGTGTTTTTACGCATGAGAGAGAGGATTCTCGGCCGCTACCTGCGGTGCGAGGGGCGAGAGATCGACCGGTGGCTGCTTGTCAACTCCTGTGAACGAATTCATTTCGAGCCTACGCTGCTTGCTGAACTCTTGAATCGCACGGGAGGGGAGGTCTCATGAGCACCCCTGCCACCGGGGGATTCCCAAAACGGGAGAACATGTTCGAGCGTGAACCGGCCAGGAGAGTGTTTGCAGGGGAATTCCGCGAGATCAGGGTACAGTTCCGTGATGGGACGGATGAGAAAAGTCCTTCCTATGCGCTCCTGCCCACCGGGCAACGGTGCAACCGGGTATTCCTTGTCGGGTCAATGACCGAAAAGAAGCGACAGGGTGAACAGAACATGTATTATCAGGCTCGGATTGCTGATCCAACCGGTACCTTCTTTGTGTCTGCCGGAAGTTACCAGCCCGAGGCGATGCAACAGATGGCCCGGATAGAACCGCCTGCATTCGTGGCAGTCGTCGGAAAACCATCGATATATGAGACCCCGGACGGCATGGTCATGGTCTCGATCAGGGCGGAGTCCATTACAATTGTCGACCGCGAGGTCAGGGACTGCTGGGTTCTCGAGACGGCAAAGGCCACATTAGACCGACTGGACACCCCGGCATCAGGCCCGGATTCCGCGCTTGCCGCCGAAAAATACCATATCGACACGGTCACATACCGAAAAATGGTCTATCATGCGCTAACACAATTAAAATTCTAAAACATATCCTTTTTTTTTGCCCTGTTTATTCCCATTCTGTCCCCTCCCAAAAACAATGCCATCCATTTCAGACCGGGACACCAATTCAATTCATGCCAACCTGGAGAAGAATCGCTCCATTTTCCAGCCGCTTTATCATAAATAATAAGGGGGGGACTATCATTGCACCATCATTTACTTACCCCCTCCATGCAAATGCCCTGGTTTTTCGCTGATAAAGCCGTAATTTTCAGTCAATTCAAGGAAATAACCCATTATATGCATTTTTTTAAACTACCCCATTATCACCCTGCTTCACCTGGATCCGGGCCCATAATGAACCTGGATTAACTCCACTCTGCCGTTACCAGGCAACTGGCATGACCGGAAACAGATGCATTCTCCTGCCTGGAATTCAGACTCTGCATTCTTCACTCAATTAATGAAGAATTTCTGATGCAGTGTTACCCCTGTTTGATCGTTATAAAAATTTCATGACAACCGGATAAAAAAATCCCCTTTTACGTTGAAGGTGTGGGATCACCCCGGTTAATTATCTACTATCACCCCGTTTCAGATGTCGAAATTTTATAAAGTATCTTTGCCCCTGCCCGGAATACCTCCCCGCTCCTCTCGTTCAGTGTGACCTTCTTAGGAATACCGTCAAGTTCCCGAAGGATTCCCTGGTCCTCGAGATGCCGGATAAGGGCTGCGAGGTTTTTTTGGGTCCAGCCCCTGACTGTCCGGTAGCTCTTCAGCCGGTCATGACCACTCTCCGAAATTTTTTTATTGACGGCACCCGTCAGTACTCCGGCCACATACGATGCCGGGTAAGGGTTTTCTAAGTCGATAATGCCCTGTACAATGAGCTGGGCAACAGGCGTTACTTCAACTGCCTGGCTGATGGATCTTCGCCGGGCCCGCCGGGGCGCGGGGTTTTCCTCTCCGGGGAGATCATGAACCGGATGTTCAGACGGATTACAGACATCACAACAACGTTCTCCCTTGCCGTGGTAGTCCTCTTCAAAGTACCGGAGCATGGCAGCTCGACGGCAACCAATAGTATCACAATACCGGACCATCTGGTCAAGTTTTTCCAGTGCCTTTTTCCGGAGTTCATACGAGGATGAGTCCTTTGTAATGAGAGCAGAAAGGCGGGGACGATCAGACTTCCGATAATAGATGATACAGTCTGCAGGCCCCCCGTCCCTCCCGGCCCGTCCGCTCTCCTGGTAATACGATTCGATGCATTTCGGCATCCCGTAATGGATAACAAACCGGAGGTCGGGCCGGTCTATACCCATCCCAAACGCGACTGTCGCACAGATCACCTTCGTTGTACCCTTGTTGAAGGCATTCTGGACACGTGTGCGGGTCGCATCGGACAGGCCCGCATGGTATGCAGCGGCCGAAAACCCATCTATCCGCAGTTTTTTTGCGAGCGTGTCGGTCTCTTTCCTCGTGTGGCAGTAAATGATACCCGTTACATTCCTTCGTGACGAGATGTCGGATATAATATGCCGGTAAATGTCGGTGGTCACCCGTACCTCGTAAAACAGGTTCGGGCGGTTAAAACTGCCGACGTAGACCTTCGGGTGTACGAGATGCAGCTGGTTGATGATATCCCTCCTCACTTCAGGCACGGCGGTGGCCGTCAGGGCAATGATCGGTGTACCGGGATACTTCTCCTTCAGGACTGACAGGTTCCGATATTCAGGCCTGAACTGATGGCCCCATGTTGAGATACAATGGGCCTCGTCGATGGCAAAAAGACTGATACGCGTCTTCTGCATCAGGGCAAAAAATGATTTCGTCGATAGCTTTTCGGGCGATACAAACAGGACCCTGATATTCCCCGCAATAATCGCCTCTATAATTTCTTTTGCCTCACTGTGTGTCTGGGTACTGTTGAGCGACGCGGCAGCGACCCCCTTCTGCTGTAATGTCCCAACCTGCTCTTTCATCAGGGAGATCAGTGGCGAAACAACAACGGTCATACCATCAAGTAACACTGCAGGGAGCTGATAACAGAGTGATTTCCCGGCTCCTGTGGCAAAAAGGCCCAGTACATCCCGCCGGTCCAGAACGTCCCGGACAATCTCCTCCTGAAACGGGCGGAATGCCGGGTATCCTAGGTGATGGAGCGCCTGGGAAACATCGTGCATTATATAACGTTGGGCCTGTGTGCATTTGATCTTTGTGAATCCTCCATGAATAGACCGGACCTTACAGTTCATGGGACGTGCCGGGGTAATGTTTCCGTTACACGTGCCCACGGGAGGGACAGACCTAAAAATAGGTCATACATAGGTCCTGAAAACCTGTTTTTTTTAGGTACTCATTTCAGTAACGCGATTGGTAGCACCATATTCCCGAAAATTTACCGGACATGATGAATGAAAACAACGGAGAACAAATTTATCGATGGCTTCTTTGTCCATGCCACCGCTCTATCACTTCAGACCCCTCGACAAATTCAAGGCCGTGCTTTTTTGCGTAGAGCTTTGCATCCGTTTTTGTCAGTGCATTGCCGGACTCGTCATCCAGCATCTCGCAGATCGTGATTGCCGGGGTAATCTCTGCCATCCCGGCCATGGCTATTGAGAGCTCAGTCTGGCCTTTCCGACGGTCGAGCAGCCCGTCAGCCGCCCGCAGGAGCGCCATGTGCCCGGGGGTGCGGAAGACTTCGTGGAAGTTCACGCTCCCACCATTCATTGCCTGTTTTACCTGTTCAGCAATCGCGTTAACCGTCAGCGCACGGTCACGGTCGGTGATACCAGTGAACGTGTTGCGGTGGTTCACCCAGAGCGAGAAAGAGGAGTGGTTCTTCCGGTCGTATGGGATGTCACCCTCACGTTCCGCCACGACAATTGCCCTGAGCGCATCGCTTGCAAACGGCAGCCCAAGGCGTATGGCAGCTTCCGGGTGTACTGCCGTGCAGATCAGTCCACCACCATCCTTTCTCATCTGGAAAATATGGCGCGGGGTGACCACATCGGACCGTATCGCAAAATCAGTTTCTCCTTCCCGGTCATCAAAATCGTAGAGCAGGATGAACTTCCCGTCCCTTAATGCCGCGAGCGCCTTGTCGATCACTAATCCACCTCAACCGTTACCGTATCGGTATCTTCAACACCCAGTTTCCTGCGGAGGGCCACCGGTGCGATCACTTCAATGATATCCTCCGGGTAGTGAGTCCTTCCCGGCATGACAATGCCGCAGGGGATGGTCCCTATGCGGCATGGAAGGCACTTTGCATTGCCAAATGTCCTGCCGTCAGTTGAAAAACCCTTGATCAGAATCCATTCCAGCGCATCGATCCTCTTGCGCACCGGTATACTCGATGAGGAGAGACGGATGTTGAGCGTACCCGGGTATGGTTCAAAACCCAGGTGAGTATTGAACTGCTCCTTGTAGGGAACGAGGCTCATGTAATATTTGCCCTCCCCGATGCCACTGACAACGGTCCCGTTCAGGATATATCCCTTATTATGTTCGGAAAAAATCCGGCAGTACTCCTGGAATTCCTTCCGGAGCTCTGCTTCTCCAGCTCCAGTCAGGGTAACATGCTGACCATCAGGCACTATCGTCCGCGTAATGAACCCGCTCGTATCAAGCCCCTTCAATCGCCGGGATGCGGTCTGCTGGCTTATCGCAAGCATCTTGCCAATGGTCTGCGATGATACGAAGACCGGTCCCTTACAACCACCCCGCAGCGCTATTACCTTGAGACACTGGAGGTCTTCAGGTGGTATCATACTTATCAAAATTGAGATGCTTATTATTTATGAGTTGGCATACAGCGAAAATGATACCGGGTTTGATCCCATTGACGTATTGATACCAGGGGCACTACCCTTTTTCCCTCTGAAAATTACCGGATTCCAACCGCTCGTATCTGAATCCTGCAGTTACCGGCGAGGATCTTTTGGATATGGGAAATCATATGATTTTTCACCCCGAAAAATTCGTGAAATGTCGAAGTCATATTCGTTAATTATAATATCTTGTGAGTTTTATGTACCTGTCCATGAAATCCGGACTGCGGAATCAGCTGGCGGAAAAAATGGCCGGCGAGATCACGCTCTCGGACTCTCCGGGGAAGGCCCTGAAGAAGTGGAGGATGAGTTTTGACATTCCACAGGGGGTCCTTTCAGACCACCTGGAGGTTTCGCCTTCGGTTATCAGTGACTACGAGAGTGGGCGGAGGAAAAGCCCGGGGACCGCCGTTGTTGGAAAAATTGTCGACACCATTCTTTCGATTGATGAGGCGAATGGCGGTAAAAACATTCAGAAATTTGCAAAGATGCTGTACAGCGACTTTGACGAGGATGTCATCTATGACATGCATGACTATGCCAACCCCGTCCCGCTCGGTTTACTTTCCGGCGCGATTAACTGTACGCCAATCTGTGGTTCGATGGACCAGGCGATCTTCGGCTACACAGTCGTGAACAGCTTAAACGCAATCATGAACCTCTCGTCCAACGAGTTCAACCGCATCTATGGATGGAGTACCGAACGTGCCCTGATCTTCACCAACGTTTCCACCGGGAAGTCCCCCATGGTCGCAATCAGGGTAACACCGTTCAAACCGAGGTGCGTGGTGCTGCAGGGGATCGAGGTGTCGAAAGTTCACCCGCTCGTGTCGTTGATGGCAGAAAAGGACCGGATCACGGTGCTCTGTACTGAAATGAGCATTGACAAAATCGTAAGCACATTGAGGGAAGAAAAATGGTAGGAATTATCACTTACGGTGTCTACATACCGCGATACCGCATTAAAGTTGAAGAGATCGCCAAAGTATGGGGTGCAAATGCCAGTGATATCACGGGCGGCCTCGGAGTTTTTGAGAAATCGGTGCCCGACCTCGACGAGGACACGGCAACTATCGCGGTGGAAGCTGCAAGGAATGCACTGTTACGGCGGAATATTGACCCGGTGAAGATCGGGGCGGTCTATGTCGGGAGCGAATCACACCCCTATGCCGTGAAACCAACAGCCTGCACGGTGGGTGAAGCAATCGGGTCAACCCCGAGGATGATGGCCGCCGACTTCGAATTCGCATGCAAGGCTGGGACTGCCGGTATCCAGACCTGCATGGGCCTTGCGAAGAGTAACATGATCGAATACGGTTTTGCGATCGGGTCTGATGTGGCACAGGGCGCTCCAAGCGATGCACTCGAGTATACCGCGGCAGCCGGTGGCGCAGCATTCCTGATCGGCCGGCAGGACCCCATCGCACGGATCAATCACACGTGCTCGTTTACCACCGATACCCCTGATTTCTGGCGGAGGGAGGGGCAGGACTACCCACGGCACGGTGGCCGTTTTACCGGTGACCCGGGTTATTTCAAACACGTCGAGGGCGCAAGCCGTCTCATGCTTGAAGAGCTGGGTAAATCGGCAAAAGATTATGATTATGCAGTATTCCACCAGCCGAATGCGAAGTTCCCCCAGAAAGTCGCAAAAACACTCGGGTTCTCCATTGACCAGATCAAGCCGGGGCTTGTCGTCCCGAGACTTGGGAATACCTACAGTGGCTCATGCATGATCGGGCTTGCAGCCACCCTTGATATCGCAAAAGCGGGGGACAGGATATTTGTCTGTTCATTCGGTTCCGGGGCAGGAAGCGATGCATTCGATATCTCCGTAACCGATGTAATCGAATCAGCAGACTTCAACCGGGCTTCTGCCCCATCAGTGGAATTCCTCCTGAAAAATCCGGTGTATATCCAGTATGCCCAGTATGCAAAACACAAAGGGAAAATCGTGATGCAGGAATGAGAGACGTAGCAGTTATCGGGATCGGATGTACTCCCTTTGGAGAGAAATGGGGGAGTTCATTCCGCGACCTCTTTGTCGAGGCAGGCACACTCGCACTTGACGATGCGAACCTGTCCGGGGAGGATATCGACGCGATGTATGTCGGGAACATGAGTGCGGGTAGATTTATCGAGCAGGAGCATATCGGCGCACTGATTGCGGACTACTCGGGCCTCTCTACGCGACATATCCCGTCGACACGGGTGGAAGCTGCCTGTGCTTCAGGCGGACTTTCGTTCCGGCAGGCCGTGATCGCGGTCGCGAGTGGCATGGAAGATATCGTTGTAGCAGCGGGCGTCGAGAAGATGACCGATGTCGGGACAGGTGCAAGTGTGGACGCGCTTGCCGGTGCAGCAGACCGTGAATGGGAGGGGTTTGTCGGAGCAACGTTCCCCGGACTCTACGCGATGATTGCGACCGACTACATGAGCCGCTACCCGCTGACACGGGAGCAGCTGGCGCAGGTCGCGGTGAAAAACCACTATAATGGTGCAAGAAACCCGATTGCCCAGTTCCAGCAGGAGATTACCATCGACACGGTGCTCAGGTCATCGCTTGTTGCAGACCCCCTGCGTCTCTTTGACTGTTCGCCAATCACTGACGGGGCTGCCGCGGTAATCGTTGCACCCCTGGACCGTGCCCGGGAGTTTACCGATACCCCTATCCGGGTACTCGCGAGTGAGCAGGCGAGCGACACCATCACCCTGCACGACAGGAGAGATATTTCGACGCTCGATGCGACGGTGGCCGCGGGACAGCGGGCTTTTAAAACCGCCAGGATTACCCCGAAAGAGATCGACCTCGTTGAAGTGCATGACTGCTTTACCATCGCCGAGATCTGTGCTATCGAGGACCTCGGGTTCTGCAAAAAAGGTGAAGCGGGAATGTTAACCATGGAAGGCGTGACCGCATTGAACGGGGACCTGCCGGTCAATACCAGCGGGGGCCTCAAGGCCTGCGGACACCCGGTCGGTGCGACGGGTATCAAGCAGGTCTACGAAATTGTGACCCAGCTCCGCGGCGATGCAAAAGGCCGCCAAATCGATGGAGCGAAGATTGGAATGACCCACAACGTGGGTGGCACCGGTGCAACGGTTGCCGTGCATATCTTCGGGGTGTGAACGACCAATGTCTGTAGCAAGGTTCTGGAGAAAGATCCCACAGCGGTATAACCTGATCGGGACGGTCTGTAAAACATGCGGGAGACATTTCTTCCCGCCACGTTCATTCTGTCCTGACTGCCGCCGCAGCGGTGAAATTGTTGAGTACAAGTTCAAGGGAACAGGGACTGTCGTAACACACACGATCATCAGGACGGCGAGTGACCAGTTTGAAGACCTCACACCCTATGCCCTCGCGATCATAAAGCTCGATGAGGGGCCAAGAATTACCGCCCAGATCGTATGCACCCCTGAAGACGTAAAAATCGGGATGCGCGTGAAGGGAACGTTCCGCCGGATCGCTGCGGACGGTGCGAGCGGGGTTATTTATTACGGTACGAAATATGTGCCGGATGAATAAGAAATATCCACCCTCAACTATTTTCTCACCGTAATATCATACACGGTATGCCATTTCCCCGGTGAATACGACCTCACCGTGTGTTCCCTGACAGCGGACGGCTGAAATGTTTCGATTTTGCCAAGATATTCTCCAACGGATGAGACGAGCGCGTAACAATGAATTGTTCCACCCGGCCGGCACAACCTGAATGCTTCCTCCAGGAACTTTGGGGCATCGATGGGCAGGTTCATCACCACGCGGTCAAATTTCCAGGGCAGGATCCTTGACAGCCTGCCGGAGTCCGCAAGCACGGGCATTACATTGGTACAGCGATTATCAAGACAGTTTTCTTTCATCAGGATAACTGCCGCAGGATTGATGTCAGAGGATACGACAAACTGGGCGGATGTACTCATCGTGATGGCAAACGGCCCCACGCCGGCAAACATGTCGAGCACGGTCTCCTCTCCCCCCATCTGGTGGAGCACCCGCTGGCGCTCCGTGGCAAGCCGTGGAGAGAAGTAGGCCTCCGAAAGGTCGATGGTAAAACGGTGCCCGTATTCCAGGACCAGGGTCCGGGTGGTCGGATCTCCGGCCAGTACCTCGAACTCCCGTGTGCGGTATTCGCCCTGGATATCACTGGTTGTGGCGAGCACGGTATGGATTCCAGGACGTGACACCAGCAGGGCCTCTGCAGCCGCACAGTCGCTCTCCTGCATCACCGCGATACCGCCGATCAATTCGTGGCGTGCTACCGCGGAAAACTGTTTTTCGTGAGCCTCGAATGATGCCCGCAACCCCGCTTCACAACACCCGGTCAGAGGGAAAAAAATGTCATCCCCTTCAACAAATGGCTTAAGACTGGCGTCTAGCAGCCCGTTTGCAATAAGGTGCTGGCGGGTCACTTCCCCCTTTTTTTTCGGCACCAATAATGCCCATTGTTCAACCTTCACCAGTATGCACCACCACTAAATCATTTACCCCTGGGACGAAACATTATCTCATGCAGGACTATCTTGAGAGACTTAAGTCCGGGTCTCTTAAATTATATGCCCTTGAGAAGGAACTTCCACCGGCCGAAGCTGTACGCATCCGGAGGAAATATATCGAGCAGGTGACTGGTTCTGACCTCGGGAACCTCGGTTCCTATACCATCGGGATTGATAATGTGGTAAGGAAAAACTGCGAAAACATGATTGGCGCAGTGCAGGTGCCGGTGGGTGTTGCCGGTCCGCTCGCTGTCCACGGCGAATATGCAGACGGGGAATTTTTTCTCCCTCTCGCAACGACAGAAGGGGCGCTCGTTGCTTCGGTCAACCGGGGCTGTGGGGCAATCACAAAAGCCGGCGGAGCGGAGATCCGGATTTTAAGGGACGGGATGACCCGCGCACCCGTCTTCGCGGCACGAAGTGTAGCCCATGCAAAGGAGATCGCGGACTGGGTCTCTTCGCACCGCGAAGAGATCCGCACGGTGGCAGAGAGCACGACTTCACACGGGAAGTTCCTTGATGTTACGACATCAGTAACCGGGACCAGCGTATTTGTACGGCTGGAGTTTGATACCAAGGACGCGATGGGTATGAACATGGTCACGATTGCCAGTGCGAAAGTGGCGGAACTCATCGTGGATTCCACGGGCGCGAGGCTTATTGCCCTTTCCGGGAATATGTGCTCCGATAAAAAGCCTGCTGCAATAAACCTGGTCCGTGGCCGGGGAAAAAGCGTGGTCGCCGGCGTATTCCTGCCGGATGCACTTATTTGCGAGGTCTTTAAAACCGATGCGGCGACTCTTACCGAGGTGAACCTCCGAAAGAACCTCGTCGGTTCAGCACGTGCCGGTTCACTTGGGTTCAACGCACACGCGGCAAACGTGATTGCAGCCATGTTCATCGCGTGCGGCCAGGACCCTGCACACGTGGTAGAGGGGAGCAGCTGCATCACGACTGTTGACCAGGCACAGGGTGGCATCTATGTTGCAGTGACCCTTCCCTCGCTGAACGTTGGGACGGTTGGAGGGGGTACCAGTATTGCTACCCAGGCAGAATGCCTCTCTCTCCTGGGTGTTTCCGGCGGCGGGGACCCTCCAGGTTCCCATGCACGAAAATTTGCCGAGATCGTGGCATCCGGCGTCCTCGCAGGGGAGTTGTCGCTACTCGGCGCGCTTGGTGCCCAACACCTTGCGCGAGCCCACCAGCAGCTCGGACGCGGGTAATAACCGGAGCTCTAATTTAGGATAGATTCTTTTTTTTCAGATTTTTTCCAGTTTTACCGCATTCCCAACAATTAAATAACCGGACAACCTTTTCCACATTATGACCGAACCAACCCATTATTCCCTTCCGGCACTGCCCTACGATTACGCAGGCCTTGCCCCCGCCATATCCGAAGAACAGCTCCGGCTGCATCACGGCAAGCACCACCAGGCATACGTCAATGGCGCGAATGCAGTCCTTGAAAAGCTGGACAATTCGCGAAAGGCAAACGTTGACCTCGACATGAAGGCGACCTTAAAAGAACTCGCGTTCCATCTCGGCGGGAACCGGATGCACACGATGTTCTGGGAGAACATGGCACCTGCCGGAAAGGGTGGGGGCGGAGTCCCTTCAGGAATGGCAGGGAAGATGATTGCGGCAGAATTTGGATCGTTCGATCGGTTCAGAAAGGAGTTTACCCAGGCAGCGAACAGCACAGAGGGATCGGGTTGGGCAGCGCTAACCCTGTGCCTTACCACGATGCGCCCCCTGATCATGCAGGTGGAAAAACACGGGGTCAACACCTACCCGTTCCGGATCATCATGGTGCTCGATGTCTGGGAGCATGCATATTATGTAGATTATAAAAATGACCGCGCAAAATATGTCGAGAATTTCTGGAATATCGTAAACTGGGATACCGTGAACAAACGGCTTTCCGAAGCCCTGATAAAATAACCCTTTTTTCTAAAACCTGAACCATTTCATCATGACGAACGCGTCCTCGCTATTTGCATAATACTGCCCGATCCGGAAAACGTCCTGGTACCCGAGTTTCTGGTAGAACTTCTGGGCTTTCTGGTTCGAGACACGGACCTCAAGCTGAACTCCGGATGCCGACTCCAGTGCAAACTGGTGCTCGATACGCCGGACGAGTCGTCTCCCGAGGCCTGCGTTCCGGAACGCCTTCGATACCGCGATGTTACAGATATGACCGTATACCTCGTCACCGGTATCCTCAAGCCCCCCGACCACAAACCCGGCGAGCTGGTTCCCCGTCGATGCCACAAAAAACGTGCTGGGGAAACAGGCTACAGACTCCGAAAAAATATCCCCTCCCCAGGGGTCAGGGAATGATTCAGCCTCTATGGTAGTGATCGCATCGACATCGGTGATTCGTGCTCTCCTGATCTGGACCTGTTCGCCTTCCATTATTCCCGATCACCATTTGTCACTGCTATAATATCTATCATATAGAATCAGGGCCCATTTTTATGAGAAAGCCAGGTGCAGTTTTCCATGGTAAGGATCTTTCGTTTTTCCGCGGTGCGTCCTGCACCAGCACATGCACAGGGGATAGCCGCCGTACCCTATGATGTCGTAAGTGCAGAAGAGGCGCGTGAGTGTATCAGAAAAAGCAGCGGGAGCTTCCTCCGTGTCAGTCGTTCTGATGCACTGCTGCCGGGCAATTCTCCATATGACCCGAAGGTGTACGACCTGGCACGGGAGAACTTCCGAGGCCTTGTCCGGGACGGGCGGATGGTACAGGACGAGAGTCCGGCCCTCTACCTCTACCGGGTGACCGAAGGTGACACCTGTTACCTGGGCCTCGCATGCTGCCTTGACGTGGAGGATTACCAATCGAACCAGATCAAACGTCACGAGGCTACACGCTATGACAAGGAGGAAGACAGGACACGACATATCGATACGGTCAACGCCCATACGGGGCCCGTGGTCCTCCTGTATAATGACCCGGGCGACATCTACCCATATATCGAATCACTCATCCCGACCGTGCAAACGCCAGTTACAACGGTACGGGGCGGGCAGGGCGCGGTGCATGAGATCTTCAGGATCACTGATGATGCGGCATATAACCGCATCCGGGAAATGTTTCAGGGGCTTGATGCCTATATCGCTGATGGCCACCACCGCGCCAAGTCAGCGGTAAATGTCGCGGAGAAAAGAAAGGCAGATGGAAAAATATCAGATGAGGCCGGGCATTTCATGGGCGTTTTGTTCTCGCACCGGAGAGTTACTATCCACGGGTACAGCCGGCTCGTTACGCCGCAGAAGAAGGTCCCTCCTGAAACACTGCTTGGAAAGATCAGCCAGACGTTCGAAGTGACCTCGATATCCGGTGTGGATCCCTCGGCATACCAGGTCCTGACGCGGGACCTCTACTTCACGCCCCACCATGTCTTCCATATGTACCTGAATGGTATCTGGTACGAGTGCTCACTGCCGTACGAGGAGGGCGCAGGACCGATCGATTCCCTGGATGTATCGGTTCTCCAGAAACTGGTACTTGGAAAACTGCTCGGTATCACCGATCCCCGTGGGGACATGCGGCTCCAGTACCTCGGCGGGGCGAGACCGGTTGGTGACCTTGAAGGACTTGTTGACCGCGGGGAGTTTATGGCGGCCTTCTCTATGCAGCCGCTGGACGTGGATGTCGTGCTCAGCATTGCCGATGCAGGGTGCATTATGCCCCCGAAATCGACATGGTTTGAACCAAAACTGCTCTCGGGCCTCCTGGTCCACCTGCTCGACTGAACCGTCAGGGTTTAATCCATTCCCTGCGATTTCTATTTCCTATGATCACGATTGCACTCCCTAAAGGGAGCCTTGAGGACCAGACCCTCCAACTCTTTAAGGAGGCAGATCTCGAGGTGCGGAGGACTGACCGCGATTATAACCCGCAGATCAACGACGATCGGATAGGAAAGGTAAAGGTCCTCAGGCCCCAGGAAATTCCGACCTATGTCGAGATGGGATATTTCGACATGGGGATTTCCGGCCTCGACTGGGTCTGTGAGTCGGGCGCAAAGGTCCAGGAGATTGCGAAACTCAATTACAGTAAAACGGGCGAGGGAAACGTAAAGATCGTGGTCGCCGTCCACCGGGATGAACAGATCTCAACCGTGAGCGAGATCCGTCCGGACAGCAGGGTAACGACCGAGTACCCCGGGATGACCAGGGATTTCTTCAATCACCTGGGTATCCCGGTCCGCCTGTTTCCATCGTACGGCGCGAGCGAGGCAAAGGTCCCGGACCTGATGGACGTGGTGGTCGACCTGACTGAGACCGGGACGACGCTCCGGAAGAACGGGCTCAAAATTATCGGCCAGATCATGGAGTCGTACACGGTCATCATCGCGAACCGTGAGGCCTTCAAGGACCCCGTCAAACGGAGGGAGATGGAAGAGATCGTAATTCTCCTGATGGGTGTTATCGAGGCCCGCAACAAGGTACTCCTCACGATGAACGTGCCTGCTACAATGCTTGAATCGTTGGTCTCCACTCTTCCGGCGCTGAAGAAACCCACCGTTTCCAGGCTTCACGGGATTGATTTCTTCAGTATCGAGACGGTTGTCCAGAAAAACCTCGTGAATACCCTCATTCCAAAGCTCAAGGCATCAGGTGCAGAAGATATCCTCGAGATCCCGATTACAAAGATCGTGCGGTGAAATAATTTGATTGATTTTTCAGAAAACCAAATTTTTTTTCCCATCCACACGGTAGATTTGCCTTACCACAGGATATTTTCGATTCGGCACCCTGCAGCACGCCACCACCACAAACTTCCCCATCACGCGAAAACTGAATGAACCACCGCTACGAAGGAGATCGAAACATGGAACC
>JAPKXR010000182.1 GCA_026394715.1 Methanomicrobiales archaeon
CCACAGATATTGCGCCAAAGATAGTATCTTTCTCGTTTCCTGTCCACAAATAATACCCGAAAAAAGAACGATTGCCACGAACCCAGAGAAACGCAGCGATACCAGAATAGATGTCTCAATTAGTGCGGTGTCTGCGTCGGATAATAAAGGAAACTTGGGGGAGATCAGGCAGATTACAAAATAAATTTCGATAACAGGGTGGGTCCTGTTCGTCCTAATCGCATGAACCTAAAAAAAACAATACAACAATGATAAGAATGGAAACAACGAACTGTGTGACTGAATTTGCATCTACCACGTGGCAGAAGGACAAGGAATAAAAGAAAAACGATACCATTGAATGTATATCGGTTATCCTTTGCCCATTTCACAAACCCGGGTGTCTTATGCCGATAAGGGTATTGCAGGATTTTTTATTTCGGGGAGACTCGTCATGGAACATACGGGTCTAAAAAAATCAGACTACCAGATAAATGACCACTGTTGAATTAACAGGGTAAAAAGGATTATCTCCCGTTTTCCTGGAAATGTGGGGCAGAATCAGTTTTTATGAAAGTTTTTCTGTTACTCCGGGGATGATCCGGACCAGGAGAATTGCAAAACCACACCCTAGCCCCATTTCAATCAGTCTCAGACCGCTGTTCATTAAAGGTGTTAATTCTGGATTTATGGAAGAAAATACCAGGACTACGCCCAGGTTCATGGCAGCACCTGGAGTATAACCAGATAATTGTATCGCCTGGCATAACGTCACAACAAGTACTATCATGATAACCATTCCGGGTATACTGAACGGGAGAAATGAGAGGTACAAAAAACCTGCAACGGCCCCCATTACTCCACCCAATAACTGGAGCCGGGCTTTTTCAACGGTACTTTGTTCGGTATCTGATATAACTACCGTACCGGTAATCATTGCCCAGAGTGCACCAATCGGAGCATAATGGGAAGTCCCCAAAACATACAAGGTAAAATAGTGTGCCCCGGAAAATGTCAGCAGGGCAAGGAGTCCATACCGGATACCGGAACGGAGCGACCCGATAAATTTGTTCGTACGTATATGACCCATTGATAACCCTCCTGGTATTCCATGATACCCCCGATTCAGAAATGTATGGGGAATTGTTTTGAACCGACTACGACGTGTTTAAGGTTTACGCGGATTATTGTATGTAAAAGGGAGGAGGGATACAAAAAAAAGACCAGAAATCCCTTTCGGCATCTAGGTCTTCCGGTTCCGCAATTTCCAGGTGCCGTAGATTATTATTACAAGGGCCCCGGCAAAGATAATCAAAATGACCGGGTTTGAAGTTATTGCACCGAGACCTGAAGGTTGTTTAACAGCTATACCGAAGCTCATATTGTCAGACAGCACCGGGGCATCCAGCTGATCCCAGTATTTCACATCGGTATCGATGATGTACTGCTTTCCGGCGATAGCGGATTTTGCCGAGACGATGAATTGCGCGGTTTTGGTTTCACCCGGGCGGACAAGCCCCAGTGTGGCGGTATCCGTCTTCGGTTCGAGTATCTGGTTCCCAATAAGTCGGGCCTGTGCATTATAGGCAGGAGTATCACCCGTATTACGGTAAGAAACTGTTATCGTTTCGGTTCTACCCGGAATGATTGTCAGATCGTCTGTTATCGCCTCAAAAACAGCCCCCTTTGATACGGTGATACCTACCGGGACGGACTTCGTACTCCGGAGAACCCCGTCACTATCACGGTAGTGGCCTTCAAGAAGAGCAGGGTATGAACCGGCACCAGTATGGTCCTTTACCGCGATCCTCGCTTTGAGGGTGGTGACATTGCCGGGGGCGAACTTCTTCAGGAACACGTTACTATCAACCATCTGGAACGTCACGTTGTTGGAAGGAACTATACTGAATGAAACATCTTCGCCGGTACTATACCCGGCATTCATAATATCCAGCACCAGGTATCCCTGTGTATCCGGCACCACGTTTTCTGACTGTTCGTGGAGAACAAGCGGACGTACCTCGCTCATGATCCTGATGGGAATTTGGATGGTCTGTTGCTTCTGATAGTATAGCACCTCGATCGTCGTGAAATCCGATCCGACCATGGGTATCGCATACACGTAGTTGTAGGTGACGTCAAGGGGGATCGTGAAGACCCCGGGGGTAGCATTCTGATGAACCGTTCCCAGGATAGTGACCGGGACCTGGTCCCAGGAACCAATATCCCCCGCTACGGATGGCAGGCTTTTTAGTGTGACAGGGGCATCCCCCACCATTGGCCTGACTATTACTCCCAAAGCAGTGCTTGGGTCATAGGCCGTTGGAGAAAGAAGTGGCTCCACCTGCATTGCCTTATCTCTGCCTTTGTTAGTCAGGATAACGGTCATTGCAAACGTATCTCCCGGATAGTACCGGGTATCCCCCTCAGCGTGGGCGGACAAGGTTGGCTGTGTACCGGTGTCAAGATACAGGTATCCTGCCGCAAGACACGGTGTACAACAGAGAAAAATGGCAAGAACCATTATGGAGAGCCATGGAACGGGTGCATCTGAAAGATGCATTCCCTTAAACAAGAAAGGGAGGGTCATTGCAACCTTCACTTTCTGCCTGGAATTTTCTTGTTGCGATGCCACAGGTACGCCCCGGCCACGATAATAATAACCAGGAATACTATCACAATAAGCCCGGTACTGGAATCTGGCTTAACTTCGATGGTAACCGGGATGTTATCCGATGTAAAAGCTGTGTTACCGGAATCGGTATAGGCAATCTCGGAGTCAACCGAGTACGCCTTGATGGTCGCCCCGGCATTGGTCTGTACACTGAATAACGCAACAGCAGATTCACCGGGTTTCAGGTTACCAAGAAATGCTGTTTCATCATCACTTGAAAACGGATCGATCACACTGATGCGGGCCTGGGTATTGTAGACCGTCGAATTCCCTGTATTTTTATACGTAGCGGTAACAACACCGGTTTTCCCCGGGTGGATCACTGACGGTGTGCTGGTAAGTTCAAATTTAACTTTCTCACCAAATGTAACACCGGTGTTAACCGGGGGTGATGTGATGGTATTTCCCTCAAAATCACGGTAGACCGCATACAGGGTGACGGGGTAGGTCTGTTTGTGGTCCGCATTCCCAGAAACCGCGACTTTAAACCTGGCCTTTGCGGTTCCTCCCGGAGGAAGGTCTCCGATATATATCCCGTTGTCATACGGCACAACCGGACTTGCACCATCGGGCGAAAAGTACACCGAAGTATGGTTACCCGTGTCCTGACCGGTGTTTCTTATCGTGAAAGTTATGTACCCGTCACCACCGGCGGCAAGGTTACCGCTGGACGTATTTTCGACCGATAAAACGAGCATCTTCCGGACAATCACCGGGACAGGAATAGTCTTTTTGGCACTCTTAAAAACGTACTCAATATTATCGGTACCCGCCTGTCCGGCCGTTGGGACATACTGGTAGGTAACTATCGCCTGCATTGCGTAACTGCCAGCTTTTGCGTCCTGGGGGATCTCAACCGTAAAGGTTGCCGGGACAACCACACCGGCCGGGATATCCCCAATTATCTGGGGGTTTGACCTCACGTTAACAGGGGAATCCCCCGAAACGAGCTGTACCGTGGAAAACAGGGCCGTTGTCGGAATATATTGCGGTGGGATGGAGTTGGCATTATAAAATTCCATGGTAATTTTCCCCCGGTTCTCAAGAACCAGCGGTAATTGCATGGTGGTCCCAGGGATCAGCTGGTTGCTCGCATCAATGGATACGGCAAGGTCCGGCCCGCCCGAAAAATACTGGTCATTTGCCATGCAGGAAGTGATGCATAGTCCTATACCGGTGCAGAGAATTAAAAAAATCATCATCGTTTTTTTCAGAGCCAGACGCCGCAAATTCAATCCATCTCCTTTTCATTCTTATACGGATCGAGGTAATATTAATGTAACTAACGAAGCCAGGGGAGCAGATAATTGAGGCTGGCTTCATCCATTAGATAGCTGAATGATCAATGGGCTCATTAACGTCCCGATCAATTCTATAAAGCCGAAAAAAGTCAGGAATACAAATTATCCCGGGACAATTATGGAAACAGGCATGAAAAATCCCTGGAAGTTCCCCGGTACTTCAGTAACAAATAAGAACAAATATTAACGATCTATGCAGGTGTATGGTAATAAGAGGGACGCCCCGGTATGAACGTTGAGGATCTGTTTGGCAGGGTTGCGAACGTCGTAAACCATTATCCAAAGGCAATTATCGTAGTGATGCTTGTGCTCGCGGTGATTGCCATTATTTTTATGGCAACCATTCCGCCTCAGACCGAATCCGATGAATTCATGAATAAGCATTCCCCCTCGGGAATGGTCTATGACATTTACAATAACCGTTACGGGCAGGACTCCTACGTTCTGCTGATAACGGCATCAAATCCGACAGATCCAGGTCTGTTGAGGGAGCTCTTAGTCCTCGAAAAACAGGTAAAGCGGATCAACCATGTCAGTTCAGCGGTCTCCATTGCGGATGTCGTAGCGGAATATCACGGGGGAACCATCCCGGGTACAAAGGCGGAAGTCGACGAAATAATAGATAAACTGCCCCCCGATATAAGAAAACAGTTCGTCCCTGACAAGGAGACGGCACTTGCCTATGTCCTTATCGACCAGGGAGTATCAACGGACGCTTCGCAGAATGTCGAACCATTCGTGGTAAAAACTATAGGGCAGGCCTCACTCCCCCCCGGTGTATCGGTTAAACTAACCGGGAACACACCCTTTAATATCCAGCTCCAGGAGGCGATGCTGGGTAACTTCAGTGTCCTCATCCTTGCTTCCATGGCGTTCATGCTCCTCGTCCTTGGCCTCCTGTTCTCGAAAATCCGGTTCTGGATCCTGCCGATTATCCTTTTGACATTCGGTCTTTTTTACACGTTCGGGATAATGGGGATCCTTGGGATACCGGCAAACGATGGTGCCGTTGCGGCATTCCCTATTCTCCTTGGACTGGGGATCGATTATGCGGTCCAGTTTCACTCACGGTTTGATGACGAGCGCAGGCGCAGTGATTCGGCATCTGCCCTGACTGAGACGATAAAAAAGACCGGGCCTGCCGTGCTCATTGCACTCGGAGCAACGTCACTCGGGTTCGCTGCGATGTTCATCACCCCCATTCCAATGATCCAGACATTTGCAACGGTGTCCATCCTCGGCATTGTCTGCTGTTATCTTACCTCCCTGTTCGGCTTCGGAGCGTTTGCACTGTTACTCAGGTACGAACCAAAACCGCCCGGAAAGAGCATTACCGAGCGTATGATGACCTCATACGATGCCCTGCTTTCAAGAGTTGCAGCAGGCGTTGTAAAGGTTGCCATGCCGGTGATACTGGTGGCCGTTGTTATTGCAGCAGTGGGACTGACGATGGACCCCGGCATTCCCGTCAATACATCATCGAAGTCGATGGGGCCGGCAGACCTCCCTGCACAGCTGGTCGCGGACCAGGTCCAATCCGTAACCGGGTCGTTAGCACCTCTGCCCCTCTATATCAGCGGCATTAATACGAAGACCGTGGGTGGGATCTGGTGGACCGATCGCCTCAGTACCGAAATGGCGGGTAATTACTACCAGATTTCAGGTATATCCAGTATTTCATCACTGGTCAGGTCTTACAACAACGGGGTGCTTCCCGTGAACCAGGTTGACCTGGACAGGGTGCTTGCAACTATCCCGGCAGCGGAGAAAAATCTCTACCAGCTCGATGATGCAACATCAGTTATCTCAATTGAAACCATATCTATGAGTATCAATGAGCAGCGTGCATTTTCGGACAACGTTGTGAAGGACGTTGCATGGCTCGAACCGCCGCCTGGAGCAAATATTATCCCAACGGGTGACTTCACCCTCTATACCATCCTGACCGACCAGATTGTGGCAAACAAGGATAAGATGACATTCATTGGGTTTGCACTCATATTCATCTTCCTCCTTCTTGTATACCGGAAGGGAATTGCGGTGACCCCGATTATACCGCTTATCTGTGTGATTGGGTGGAACCCGCTCGCAATGATTGCACTCGGGCAGAATTACAGTATTATGACTGCCGTGCTCGGTTCGATGACCATCGGGGTCGGATCTGAATATACAATTCTTGTCATGGAACGCTACCTGGAAGAATATGCGAGATCAGGGGACCGTATCGGGGCTATCCGGGAGGCCGTAAGGAAAATAGGCACAGCAGTATCGGTGTCTGGCCTGGTAACCGCCGCCGGATTCTCCGAACTGATGTTGTCGTCATTCCCGGTCCTCTCCGGCTTCGGGCTTGCCACCGTGATCGTTGTGATATTCTCCCTGGTTGGAGCCATTGTGATCATGCCGGCGACACTGGCACTGATGGGTGGGTTGGGAAAAAAACAGGCCCGGTTAACGGGAGCAGTAGAAAGTTCTCCGTGAGAACAATTTTTTCCTTTTACCTGCCCTCATTTTTAAAATTTATGCCCTAATGCGTCTGCAAAATTACTATCCTGTGTCATAACAGGTTTCCGGCCTGTAAAATAGCAAATTATAAATAGCTACATTTCTAAAAGACGGACATTGCAATCATAGAAGCCCGTTTGCGATTTTATAGGAGTACCATGACGAACACTTCAGGCAATGGTTTTAAACTAACGCTTATTGCGTTTATTCTTATCACCTGCGCAGCGTTGATGAGTATCCGTACATTTCCCACGCAGGGAGTTGTCGGGTGGCAGTCGATCATTTTCTGCCTCCTCGCGATTATCATGTACCTGATACCGGCATCGCTTGTATCCGCTGAGCTGGCGACCGGATGGCCACAGGAAGGGGGTGTTTATGTCTGGGTCAAGGAAGCATTCGGCGAGAGATGGGGATTTACTGCAGTCTGGCTGCAGTGGTTCCAGATGACGATCGGGTTTATCAGTATCCTCACATTCATCGCAGCGACCCTCTCGTTCCTCTTCAACCCGGCCCTCGCAAATAACAAGCTCTACATGTTCATCATTATCGTCATTGTGTGGTGGGGCCTTACATTCCTGAACTTCAGGGGGTTGAAGGAATATGCACGGATCAGCTCG
This sequence comes from Methanomicrobiales archaeon, assembly GCA_026394715.1. Classification (GTDB taxonomy): domain Archaea; phylum Halobacteriota; class Methanomicrobia; order Methanomicrobiales; family Methanospirillaceae; genus CAIKOD01. The sequence goes on from JAPKXR010000182.1 coordinate 7,074, forward strand.
GTATCCGTCGTCCTCGGGACGTTTATCCCGGCGGCAATACTCATCATCGGCGGGCTATGGTATATCCTTGCAGGAAACCCTGTAAATATCACTCTCCACCCGACATTCAACGATTTAATTCCCAATTTATCCTCGGCATCAAACCTCGTCCTGCTGGTAACCTTTGTTTTCGTCTTTATCGGGATAGAGATGACGGCGACGCATGCCAAGGAAATCAAAGACGTGCAGAAAAATTATCCCCTTGGTATCCTCGTGGTAGGTGTCATTATGGCCGTCGTGAGCATTATCGGTGCAATCATCGTCGCCATGCTCGTCCCACTCGGGAACCTTAACCTGCTCGCCGGGATTATGCAGTCATTCAGCGTAATCTTTTCTAATCCCTCGATGTCCTGGATGGTGACGTTAATCGCACTTCTTATCGTAATCGGTGCGATCGGCCAGGTCTCGACCTGGATCCTCGGGCCGGTCAGGGGTCTTTTTGCAACAGCACATGAAGGTACCCTTCCCCCCATATTACAGAAGAAAAATAAGAACGATATTCCGGTGAACATGCTGATCCTGCAGGCGGTGCTCATCACCTTCTGGGGTGCAGTCTACGTACTCGTGCCCGGTGGGGTGAACAGTTCGTTCTGGATGCTCTTTGCCCTGACGACAACCGTTTATATTGTCATGTATTTCCTGATGTATGCCGCTGCGATTCGCCTCCGGTATACCCGACCCGATGTTCCGCGTGCATTTTCGATTCCCGGTGGAAAGATCGGTATGTGGATTGTGGCAGGGTTCGGTTTCGTGATGATGGTATTTCTGTTCGTCCTGGCCATGCTGCCACCCAGCCAGATCTCAGAAGGCGGCAGTTTTGTCGCGTTCATGATAATCGGAACTCTTGTAGTCGCTGCAATTCCACTGGTAATCTATGCATTTAAAAAGCCGGAATGGAAACTCCCGGCTGGAACCGATAGCGAAAATGAGCAATAAAACCATGAGATACAAGAAAATAAAGTATAACTGGAGATGAAAAATGGCGCAAAACCCAAGCAATAAACCGGATGCTAAACAACAGCCCGTACAGGAAAACGTTGAAGTGAATGCCCTGTTCCTCGGGCCAAAGTCAGAAAACAGAGACTATTTTAAGAATACATTAAGTTTTCTCATGGACGAGCACATGCACTGGCGAAGGGATTTCCACCCGGAAGACCGGAATGTCATGGATTTAAAAGAAATGCGGAGTGAGCATTTCCAGGCCACCCTTGATCGGACCACTGATGTCCTCCTTGACCTTTCTGCCAAGCTGAAAAAGACTTCAATGCCCTGGTTTTCTGCCCGTTATCTGGGTCATATGAATTCGGATACCCTCATGGTCGCCAATCTTGCCTACATGATGACGATGCTGTATAACCCCAATAACTGTGCATATGAAGCATCCACGGTAACCACCCCCATGGAGATCGAAGCGGGAAAAGACATGGCCACCATGCTCGGATTTCCAACGGAATCCTCCTGGGGACACATTACAACGGACGGGACCGTTGCAAATTACGAAGGGCTTTGGATGGCCCGAAACCTCAAATCATTCCCTCTGGCCGTTAAAAAAGTCCGTCCGGACCTCGTAAAAGGCATGGATGACTGGGCACTCCTCAACATGCCGGTTAAAATGGTGCTTGACCTCGTCGATACCGTGAAAAAGGCAGGGGTCTTTGATGATGTCCGCAATGAAACGGTCCGGGCAAACGGTGTCGGGGAAGGAACGCTGGGGGTAGTCTTAATCCCCCAGTCCAAGCATTATTCATGGGTAAAGGCTGCCGATGTGCTTGGAATAGGGAACAAGCACTTCATTGAAGTGCAGGTGAACGAAAACTTCCACATGGATATCACGATCTTAAAGAAGATCATTGATGACCAGATCAGTAAGAAAATCCCCATTATTGCCCTTGTGGCAGTAGTTGGAACAACCGAAGAGGGGTCAATCGACGAGATTGCAACGATAGCAAAACTTAAGGAAGATTATGAAAAGAAAGGCATATCATTCTACTTCCATGTCGATGCAGCTTACGGCGGCTATTCACGGTCGATGTTTCTTGACGAAAACAGCCGGTTCATGGAGTACGACGAGCTGAAAAAACGCCTGATATCAGACGGTATTTTCGTCAATCCTACCGACGGTCCGACAAAGGAAATCTACGAGTCATACAAGGCCATCCCAAAAGCCGATTCTATCACCATCGACCCACATAAGATGGGATATATCCCTTATGCAGCCGGAGGCATCGTCGTGAAAGACCGGCGTATTCTCGACTTGATCTCGTACCTCGCTTCGTATTTCTATGAAAAAGGCGAGGATACCCCGGCACTCCTCGGGAGTTATATCCTTGAGGGCTCAAAAGCCGGAGCAACTGCAGCAGCTGTGTGGGCCAGCCATCGTGTGATCCCACTCAATATTACCGGGTATGGCCAGATCATTGGTCGGAGCATCGAAGGAGCACAGATATTCACCAATGAATTAAAGACGGTAAAAAGTATCAAGGTCGCCGGCAGGGAATTCGTTGTTGAGCCGCTGACAATAAACCCTGACTTTAACATCGTTTGCATGGCATTCAACGAGAAGGGCAATACGGACCTGGAAAAAATGAACAAGCTGAACGATATTATCTTCCAGGAATCTTCGTACGTGGACGGACCCGTGTACCTGAATGACTGGATCACTTCCCAGACCGAACTCAAGACGGTGGATTACGGGGACGCACCAAAATCGTTTGTGGGGCGCCTTGGTATCCCGGGAAACGAATGGGACCGCGTGAAATCAGTGATGGTCCTGCGACTCTGTATCCTGAACCCGTTCATTTCTCATTATGATAACATTGAAACCACCTGGAAGAATTACTTAGAGATCATGAAAGGGAAGATCGAGGTAGCGATAACGCAGATGAATTAATTCCCGCAGGTTACCCGGAATGAAACGTGTCAGGGGGATGTAATCCTATCCATTTTCCATCACCAGGGGTTTTTTGGGAATGTATACGCGGACCAGTGTTTCAGAGGTCGGGTAATTCAAGGGACTCCACGTAAATATCAGGACTCAAAGATGGAATTGAGAACGAATCATTATACCGCGAACACGTTTTTAATTACAGATAGCTATGGATCTCTACAGGCAGGAGTTTGAAATGCCAGGAAAATCTTCCAATGGGTTTACAATTGGCCTTCTGGCCTTCATTCTTATTACGTCCGCTGCCCTCATCAGTATGCGGACATTCCCGACGATGGCAGTAGCAGGGTGGGATGTCATCTTTTTTTCCGTTCTTGCCCTCATCCTGTATCTCATTCCTGCATCGCTCGTATCAGCTGAACTTGCCACAGGTTGGCCCCAGGAAGGAGGGGTCTATATCTGGGTAAAGCAGGCGTTTGGTGAACGGTGGGGGTTCACCGCCGTCTGGCTCCAGTGGTTCCAGATGACGATCGGTTTTATCACCATTCTCGCCTTTATAGCCGCCACGTTTGCCTACGTCTTCAACCCTGCACTCTCCGATAACAAGCTCTATGTTTTTGTTGTCATGGTCGCGGTATGGTGGGTGATGACCGCGATCAATTTCCATGGGCTAAAAGCATACACCCGGATAAGCTCCGTAGCGGTTATCATCGGTACATTGATCCCAGCAATCGTGATGATTACCGGCGGGGTATGGTACATCATGGCAGGTAATCCGGTTCAACTCACATTACATCCCGCAGCAGCTGATCTCATACCGGATTTATCGAATGCCGGAAGCCTCGTCCTGTTAGTTACGTTTGTCTTTTCGTTTATCGGGATTGAGATGACCGCCACACATGCCCGTGAAATGGACAACGTAGAGAGGAATTATCCACTCGGTATCCTGGTGGTAGCGCTCATGATGACCGTAATCCATACCGTTGGTGCACTCATCGTTGCAATGCTGGTCCCGGGTGCGAGCCTCAATCTCCTATCAGGTATCATGCAGACCTTTGCAGATATTTTTAGTAACCCTGCAATTGCCTGGCTTGTTCCGTTGTTCGCGGTTTTGATTGCCTTTGGTGCGATCGGGCAGGTCTCGACCTGGATCCTCGGACCGGTCCGTGGTCTTTTTGTCGCTGCCCGGGAAGGTACCCTCCCACCAGCCCTGCAGAACACAAATAAAAATGGGATCCCCGTGAATATGCTCATTCTCCAGGCAGTGTTCATTACGTTCTGGGGTGCCGTCTTTGTGTTGCTGCCTGGTGGGGTGAATGGTGCATTCTGGATTCTCCTGGCACTCACAACCGCGGTCTATATCGTTATGTACCTGCTGATGTATGCCGCAGTAATCCGGCTTCGCTATACGCAGCCCGATGTCCCGCGGGCATTCAAAATACCCGGTGGAAAAACCGGTATCTGGCTTATTGCAGGGTTCGGGTTCCTCGCAATGGCTGCCATGTTTATCCTTGCCCTGATCCCGCCAACCCAGATTAAAGAAGGTGCCTGGTTCCCGTTGTTCATGATCGCCGGGACTATCGCCGTTGTGTCAGTCCCCCTCATCATCCATGCGATGAAGAAACCGGAATGGAAAATCCACAATAGACCAGGGGTCGCTGCCAGGCCAGCGGAGATGAACGACGCGGAAAATGAAACGGCTCTCACAGATAGATGAGGTCCCTCCGGCAAAAACCATTCGTGATCGCCAACCCCCAGTGGTTTATCACCATGATGTGAACAGCCCTGGTATACGGGATGATTGTCGCAGGCATGAACACCCGGTTGAGCTCACATTTTACCGTTCGGCACCTGCGTTCATTGTTATCAGGTATACCTATACATGACAGATGGAGTTTGAGGGCTTAATGGTTCTGAAAAGAGTAGATTCGAGGTTACATTTTATACACGGATTGCCCAGCGCCGGGATGGTCACCTGGGGGTGGCCCCATGACTCACCAGAGTGTCCGTGTCCCCCTGGTGTGTGACAACTACGGTAAGAGATTTACTCTCATGCCGGCAGGAGCCCGGGCCCGGGTGAAAAACAAGCGGGTCTTCCATAGTTTAGCCTGCCGTACTGAATGGCTCCGCAAGCAGAGGGCGAAGGGATGAGGGAGAGAAAATCTACCCTCACTCTTACCGAGGCGATGGTTGTGGCCCGGGAGAGATCCAGATTAGAAAAATGGCATGCACGATACAAATGTTACTACGACAACAACCACAATAAAATGCGGAAGAAAAACAGCGTATATTACCAGGAACACCGGGATGCTATCCGTGCGAGGAGCAGGTTATCGAGCGAGCGGAGAAGAGTGAATACGGTCATTAATGGGCCTTGGTCAAAAGTAAAAATAAAATTGGCCATTTTCTAATCAGCTGAAGAGAACCTCTGTAATTCAAAGGGATTTTATCTCATTTCGGTCCTGCCCGACTGCATGGTTCTTTGCAAGCTCAAGGTAGCCGTTCAGGACGAAGATCTGGTTGGTTAAATCTTTTCGAGTCAGTTCAGAGAGGACATTGAGTTTCTGGTTCACCAAAAGCAGGGTATCTTCGGGAAGTTTTCGCACGGAAAGATCAATATCGATGCAGAATAGCTCCATTTCACCCCCTGAATTTTTGATGATGGCATGACTCGAAAACACCGCTACCCGGGACCCATCCTTTCTCATGCGGGACAGTTCTGACGTCAGGATTGGCTGCCCGGTCTCCGCCATATAGGTCAATCGCTTTCCGGACCTCTTCCTGCATTTCCGGTGGGACAATAAGATCGACAAGGTTCTTACCGATGGCCTCGCCTGACGTATACCCCATAGAACATCTCGGATGCTTCGTTCCAGTACTGCGTCGTGCCATCCATGCTGTAGCCCTGGGACCGCTACCGATGGGACCTGCTGGAGCAGCAGGCGGAACCGCTCCTCGCTCTCGCGCAGCGCTTCCTCAGCCCGCTTGCGATCAGTGATATCACGGGCAATCCCAAGGACTGCATAGGGTTTTCCCTGTTGGAGGACGAGAGACCCTTTCGTTTCAATATCTACATATTCCCCGGATTTACACCGCAACCGCGACTGTACTAATTCACTCCGGGTACCGGTTTCGAGGATCGTTCTGATGGTGTCACGAGCCCGTCCGAGATATTCATCGCTGATCAGCGAGGTTAAGTTGAGGCCTGGAATATCCTCTTTCGAATAACCAAGCAGGTTGAGGGCAGCAAGGTTTGCATCGATGAAATTAACTTCGAAATCGTGGAGGTACAAACAGTCCATCGAGCGGTCGAACAGTGATACATACCGCTCCCTGGCTTTCCTTCATCGAATCTTCCGCCAGTTTGCGCCCGGTGATGTCATTGATGAGAGAGAAAAGCACCGTCTTTCCGGCCATGTGAATGGGAGAGGGATGAATTTCGACCGTCTTTATCGCTCCGCTTGCCAGCCGGTGCCCGAAAGTGAAAAAGTTATTCTGCACTCACGCTGCTTTCATCATCTCCGCATCAATCTCTCCCGGAGACATGACGTTGATCTCATCAATGGAGATTGAACGGAGTTCTTTTAGAGGTCTACCGTAAAACCGTTCTGCGGCAATATTCGCATCGAGGATGTTCCCGGTTTCAGGTTCGATCAGGAGCATGACGGAATCGTGCCGCTCAAACATTGCATGGAACCGTTCCTCGCTTTCCCGCAGCACCTCAATCTGCCAGATGTCGGTGATATCACGGATCGCAATATGGACTGTAGTCGCCATACCGCGGCCTTTAGTACGGATCCCTTCCATACGGGCTGGAAACACAGACCCATCACTTCGCATGAGCGTAAGAGTGCAGATCTGTTTTTCACCCTTGTTCATCACGTTCACGAAATACCGGTCCAATATTTCATGATCGGTGGGAGCGATGAACCGTCCGAACCCGTGGTTGACCAGCTCGCTCCGCTCAACGCCGAGGAGTCTCGCACCGGTGAGGTTCGCTTCGGTTATCAGCGCCTTATCATTGAGCGTGAGATAACCTGCCGGAGCGAATTCATACAGGTCAAGGTACCTGTCCCGCGATTCTTCGAGTGCGATATGCGCTCTTATGAGTTCTTCTGCCTTGCGTCTCGAGCTCGACCTGGTGCACCTCGAGTTCGTGGATGAGTTGTTCCGGGGTCTGCCCTTCGAGATTTGGGAAGGTGTCCACGAGTATCCGCAATTTTTTTTCTCGGCGGATTCCCTTATAGAGTGCTTGCACGTCCCTGGATCTTCCGGCTTCTTTTTTCTGCTGCCATGCCCATCCCACTTGGTCTTCACTCATTCCTTACGCCAGGCACCCTTGGGCACCGTGATCTCGAACCGTGCCCCCTTCCCGGGCTCGCCTGTTTCACGGATGGTGATCCCAGTAATATCCAGGATCTCACGGGAGAGGAAAAGGCCAAGCCCGGTATTCTTACCGAACCCCCGCTCGAAAATTTTCTCTTTCTCTTCAGCCGGTACACCGACGCCATCATCCTCGCACACGATGATATGCTCATCGACAGGTACCAGAGCAGAGAACCGGATGGTCGTGATCTTTCCCCCGTGTCGCACCGCATTGTCCAGCAGGTTGTAAAAGACCTTGGCCATCAGCGGGTCGGCGAGAACGCCTGTTCCGACGGGAAAATCATTCTTCACCGTGACCTTTCCGAGCGGTGCTTGTTTTGCCGCAGTATCCACGAGTAATCGGATATCCTGCCAGCCGGGGGTATTGACACCGATCTCCTCGTATTCCCTGGTAAACCGGATCATGGCGGCGATCCGTGAACTTGCCTTCGTGATCCGGGTGAAATAGTCATCAAGTGTCGGATCAGGGACTGCCCGGTGTAATAACTCAAGAAACCCATTGACTGACATCAGCTGGTTGTTGATATCATGGCGTGTGATGCTGGAGAGGAGATGGAGTTTCCTGCTGGTGAGGGCAAGTGCCTCTTCCACCCGCATGCGTTCGGTGATGTCGCGGACGGCGGCAACAATTACATCATGTCCCTTCACCGGGACGATACTTGCCGTGATCTCGACCGGGAAGACACGGCCATCCTTTCTCTTGTGATACCTGACCGGAATGAGACCCTTGACCTCCAGTGTTGCAGCACGTGTTGCATCCGGCTCCGCTGACATGGTGGTATTGGGCTGACCAATCACCTCGTCCTTCGGGTAGCCATACATAGGGGTGATTGCATCATTGCAGTCAATAATTATCCCGGACTCTTTGTCAACCACAAAGATCCCATCCGATTCGGCAGCAAATAACGCCCGGTATTTCTCCTCGCTCTCCCGCAACGCCCCAATTTGCCAGATATCAGTGATATCACTGATCGCAATACTGATCGTGGTTGCCAGACCGCTGCCTTTAGTACGGATCCCTTCCATACGGGCTGGAAACACAGACCCATCTCTTCGCTTGAGCGTAAGCGTGCAGATCTGTTTCTCTCCCTGGTTCATCATGTTCACGAAATACCGGTCCCATTCTTCATGATCGATGGGAGCGATGAACCGTCCGAACCCGTGGTTGACCAGCTCGCTCCGCTCAACGCCGAGGAGTCTCGCGACCGTGAGGTTCGCTTCGGTTATCAGCGCCTTGTCATTGAGCGTGAGATAACCTGCCGGGGCAAAGTCATACAGGTCAAGAAACTTGTCGCGCGATTCCCCGAGTACGATATGCGTTCTCCTGAGTTCTTCCGCCTGAGTCTCAAGTTCGACCTGGTGCACCCGGAGTTCGTGGATGAGTTCTTCGGTGGTCTGCCCGGCTAGGTCGCCGGAAATCTTCGGGGACCGTGCGAGCAGATCCTCCGCATCATCCCTCAAAGAACGTTCAGTGCCTGTTGAGCCCTGCTTCTTCTTTCCTGCAGCCATTTTCAGTACCCTACCTACTCTTTTTTACGGGTTTGCGTATAGTGCCCGGTGTGACGGGCGGCGTGATCACTTCCATCGCCAGAAGAATGAGATGGGGGGTACCCGCCGGACCAGCAATCTCACGTGCATTTAAGAGCATCTTTTTCTGACCGATACCGGGGAAGTCGTGCTCAACTTCGAAATTGTCAAACGATCGGTTCTTTGGCAGCACGTCCTCCAGTAACTCGTGGAGCCCGGGAATGTCCCACTGGTTGTTCCCAAGTTCGTACAGTACCCGCCCCATTGTCTCTTCCGGCATCACTTCGAAGGTACGATAGAACGCCCGGCTGGCAGAGATCACTTCAAACCTGCCGTTCAGTACGATGAACGGTTCCCTGACCGTGTCCACGATGCTCTGCGCATAGTCGCGGGTAACACGGACTTCAGTCTCAACCGCTTTCAGTGTAGTGACATCGGAGAATGTCAGCACCACGCCATCGATCACGTTCTCATAGGTACGGTACGGCATGATGCGGACGTTGTACCATTCATTGCCGGTCGTCCGTACCGTTTTCTCCCGTGGAATGAGCGAGTCAAGGACACCGTTGGCATCGGCGACCAGGTCCTCGTCCGGGATGGTAGACCTGATATCGGCGAGCGGTCGTCCCATATCCGAGGGGGCGAGCCGGTACACCTTTGTTGCCTCACGGGTGAACCTCTTGATCGCAAGGTTCACATCCAAAAATATCGTGGCGAGATTGGTGTTCTCAAGGAGGTTCTTCATATCGTTCTGCATGCCCGTGAGTTGCTCGATCTTTGCCTGCAACTCTGAGTTCACGGTCACGATCTCTTCATTCACTGACTGCATCTCCTCCTTCGACGTCTCGAGTTCCTCGTTGGTGGACTGCAGCTCTTCGTTGGTCGACTGGAGTTCTTCAGTGGTGGACTTGAGCTCCTCGTTTGCAGCCTGCATCTCCTCGATCGTCGCCTGCAGGTTCTCTTTCGTGTAGGCGAGGTCCTGCTCCAGCTCTTCAACGCGTTTCGTCACGCCCTTAACTGTGGAACGCTTTTTGAGGATACGTTTCTCCGGAGGCTGGTGCCCGGCGTCCTGGAAACTGACGAGCAGCAGCTCCCGGGTTGCCTCCGGGTCGGCAAGCGGCCTGACCACCAGGTCGACCCCATGAATATCGCCGTTTGTCATTACCGGCAGGTCTTTTACGACAACCGGTTTCTTTTGATGGGTGGCAGTCATGATGGCAGACCTGAGGTCGAGCTGGAGCCCTTCGCGTGCCATATCGATCACGTTTAATGTTGCCTGCCCCTGTGCCGGCTGCAGGTATTTCCCGGTATCGCCGTGGACGTAGATAATGTTCCCCGATTCGTCGGTGATGACCGACGGGGGTGCATAGGACTGGAGGAGGACACGTCTGGTGAGCTCGGCAAAGTTCGTCTTGTCCCTCGTGCCGGCAAGCTCCCCCGGTTCTATGCCGGGCTTATTGCTGGTCCAGGCGAAGCGCTGTGCAACAAGGTTCCGGGCTGACTCACTCGATGGTTTTGAAGTGTAGATCTTCCACTTTTTATCGACCGGTACATAGAGATCGACAAAATTTCCTATACCTTCCGACGGGCTTAAGAAGAGCACCCCACCCGCCCGAAGAGCGTAATGGAACGCCGGGATGACGCGGTTCTGGAGCTCGACCTCGAGATAGATCAGTACGTTCCGGCAACTGATCAAATCCATTTTCGTAAACGGGGGGTCGGTGATCACGTTCTGGATGGCGAAGACGACCATCTCCCGGATCTCCTTCTTTATCCGGTACCCGGCCTCCTCTTTTACAAAGAACCGCCGCAGCCGCCCGGGTGAGACATCGATGGAGATGTTTGCCGGGTACTTACCTGACCGTGCGGTAGCAATGGCATCGTCATCGATATCCGTCGCGTAGATCTGGAGCTTGAACTCCTGATTGATCTCGTCCATGTACTCGGAAAAGAGCATGGCGATGGAGTAGACCTCTTCACCGGAGGCACAACCCGGCACCCAGGCCCGGAAGATATAGTTATCAGGTTTCCCTTCAAATATCCGGGGCAGGGCCTCGGTTGTCAGGGCTTCAAATGCTTCCTTGTCCCGGAAGAAACTGGTGACGTTGATGAGCAGTTCCTTGAACAGGACCTGGACCTCGGCAGGGTTCTCCTGGAGGTACCGGGCGTAGGTGTCCATGTCCTTGAGAGAGTGCACCACCATCCGACGTTCTATACGGCGCGTTATCGTGCTCTTCTTGTACTGGGAAAAATCGTTGCCGGTCCTCGAACGGAGCAGCATCATGATCCTTGTCATGGCACTGGTTGCAGCGGGGGCCGGGAGGGGTGGGGGCACCTTGGTATCTGCAATGGTCTTCACGTAGGTGACCAGCTGTTCCGTGATCTTATCGACCGGCAGCACGTAGGTGGCAAGACCGCTCTGGACTGCGCTCGTGGGCATGCCGTCGTACTTGGCGGTGGAGGGTTCCTGCACGAACGAAACCCCGCCGGCACCGTGGACTGCCCGGAGCCCGAGCGTGCCATCCGACCCGCTCCCTGAGAGGATTACGCAGATCGCCCGTTCTCCCTGGTCCTCGGCGAGGGACCGGAAGAAGGAGTCGATGGGGAGGCGAAGGCCCCGTGCATGTTCGGGGACGCTCAGGTGGAGCGTGCCGTGAAAGATCGCCATGTCCTTGTTCGGCGGGATGATATAGACGTGGTTTGCCAGGGTAATTGTCTGGTCCAGCACTTCGTGAACGGGCATCGTAGTGTTCCGCTGGAGGATCTCTGACAGCATGCTTGCATGGCCCGGGTCAAGGTGGGGGACGAGCACAAATGCCATCCCGCAATCGGCCGGCATCGTCTTGAAAAAAAGTTCAAATGCTTCGAGCCCGCCGGCGGAGGCGCCGATCCCGATGATGGGGAATAGTGGTTCAGGGGTGATATTGCTTACGTTTTTCTTAACAGGGGTCTTTTTTTTCGGGGCGGTCATGACCTGACCTGACTCAGACATTAACTTCCTTTTTCTATCTGTGAACAGATACACTTTTGCATTAAGATTTTGGAATAACCTTTCGTTAATGTCTAAACTACCTCGATAATCCGTATTCAGAAAAGTTTTGGAACACCAGGGATCACCGTGCTAACACGGCAAAGCCAGCCATTCAGGCATCCATCTCAAGATTCATCCTATTTTATTTAAAACCCCCTCACTACCTCTTTCTCTTTAACTTCTCAATCAAACTCACCACCCGTTCCTTCGATTCATCGGTCGGAGCAACATCCTTCGTAATGGCGATAGTGACAACATCCCCCTTGTTAATCCCCGCCAGATAAACTACCGGCAAATTGAATTTTACTTTTCCATCCCCACGTAAAAGAAGAACGGCTTATTTTCCTTCAATCCTGTCCAAGGTTGCTGTAATTTTCATCGTTATCCATCAGATGCGGATACCATTCTTATCTCCATCCAACTGATGAATGGTACCCTTGCTTAACGACATGCAATAATCATTGCAGGCCTGGGCGCCTCTCATGCCCTGCAAAATCCGTACAATTATATCTTTTGTACGAACAGTCACAGACCGCTCCGGCTGAACTCTGCGAACTCACCGCCTGCTGGGTGGCAACCGTTTTCGCAGAACTAGACACCGGCGGTCCAGTTTTTACATCATACGTTACGCCATCGGTTGTCACCGTGACATCGCCGTTCAGGTCGGTACGATACACCGCGGAGCCCACCTTGTGCCAGGCGGTCACGTGTTGCTGATGTCGGGTGGCCATAGGAATTCCCGGCCCCCACTTCGATTACGCTGGTCTTCGGTTGTGCTTTGGTTAGGAATGCTGAACTGGATGATGTGGCACTGCCATGGTGCCCGACCTTGAGGATGTCTGCCTGGAGATTCGTTCCGCTATTGGCCATACGGCTTTCTGCATCGGCATTCGCATCACCCATAAACAGGAATGCCACACTTCGTTCGGTCATCTTCAGGACGATGGAGTTCTGGTTGATATCGTCGGAGAAGGTGGCTGTTGGGTTAAGACTTTGTGAAAGAATAAATTGATCTATAAGAAAAGAAATATACTATTATATGCAGCAAGAAAATAGTTTGAAAAATCGATATGATACCATTAGTAAACACTTAGATGAAAAATCAAGACGACTATGGTTAGGCAACGAAGCCTTGGCATTTGGTCGAGGAGGGATTACCTATGTCGCAGAGAATACAGGGGTTTCTAGAAACACTGTCACAAAAGGGCAGATAGAAGTTCAACAGTTACCTAAAAAGATACTCACAGGGGGAGATGAACGTATTCGAGAAAAAGGAGGAGGAAGGAAAAATCTTATCCAAAATGATCCAGAATTGATTCACGATTTATATCAGTGCATTGAACCATTTATTCGTGGGGATCCCGAATCTACGTTACTATGGACAACAAAGAGTTTGAGAGATATTGCAGATGAATTAAATGAGAAAGGGCATGTAATTAGTTATCGAACTGTAGGAACAATCCTAGATGAGCTAGATTTTAGTCTCCAAGCAAATAAAAAAACAGATGAAGGAAGATCGCACGAAGACCGTGATCAGCAATTTTTATTTATTTATAATCGCTGTAATGAATTCCTTAAAGAAAATGAACCTGTAATATCCGTGGATGCAAAAAAGAAAGAATTAATAGGGAATCAAAAAAATAATGGCAAAAATTGGAGATTGAAGAATGATCCCATAAAGGTAAATGTATATGATTTCCCTTCAATGTGCGAAAAAGCGACTCCCTTTGGGGTATACGATATTTCAAATAATAAAGGTTGGATTAATGTTGGAATGGATCATGATACTGCAGAATTTTCTGTTGAAAGTATCAGACGGTGGTGGAAAGTTTTGGGAAATAAGTTATATCCTGATGCCACAAAAATACTGATTACAGCGGATTGTGGGGGGAGTAATGGATATCGCATTCGTCTGTGGAAAACAGAGTTACAAAAGTTTGCAACTGAGGAGAATTTATCAATATCTGTATGTCACTTTCCACCAGGGACGAGTAAATGGAACAAGATTGAACACCGCTTGTTTTCATTTATTTCCATTGCTTGGAGAGGTAGACCATTGCTCAGTTATCAAATAATGATAAACTTAATAAAATCTGCAAAAACTAAAACCGGATTGACAGTCGGTGCCATTTTAGATGAGAATAAATATGCAAAAGGAATAAAAATATCTGATGATGACATGAAAAATCTAAATCTTATTCGGGATTCCTTTCATGGGGAGTGGAATTACACAATCCAACCTCAAGAACAGGAAATAGTTTAAGTTAATTTTTCACAGCCCCTAAGGATAAATCATGAAGCGTTTAAGGTTTCTCACGATAAGATCTATGAGAAATGCTTTTGGGACTGGACAATTTCTTTTTCGCTTATCAATATGTAAAAGCGTCCGTGTGTGTTACGGTGTCTGAAAAAGACACTAATGA
>JAPKXR010000357.1 GCA_026394715.1 Methanomicrobiales archaeon
AAAGATCATCACCATGACGGTGCACCCGTCAATCGCGTCAAATATTGAACCAAGAAAAATGGAACCCGGGAGTATGTCCCGCGGTGCAATCCAGCAGGGAATATTTTCTGCCTCAAGGTACGAGAAGAGGTCCAGGGCTATCTGCTGGTCGGGTTTTGAATAACTGATGAATACCGGGGGCATGGGTTTTGGTATGGTGGCACCTGCGGGGACCGTCCCGGCCACCGCTTCAGGACCGGGTACCAATGTAACCTCGTCGCCGATCATATCGGGTACCGCATGTTGTTCAGTTGACTGGACAGTCCCGGTATTATCATTTGCCTTTTTCTCCCAGATCTTAGCCTGTTCTGAATAGAAATGTCCACGAAGTGGCACCTTCCGGGCAAGCTGGTAGTACAGGGCGGCACATTCCCCGGAAAGACGCCGTGCGGTATTGAGGTCCCCCGACGATTCTGCCGCGGTATACGCCCGGGTATTTAATTGAATTTTTTCAATAATATCGGCAGGTGTATCAAATTTCATTGGCTTTCCAGTCCATCCAGGAAAAGATTGGTTTCATCAGGCATACAGGTCCGTTCAGGACGCTCCAAACTGTTTGTTCCAGTCTTCCTGCTTTTTCAGGTCCTCCGGCATCAGGGGTGATTTTACCCGTCCGATTGCCCGGGTGAAGTCATCCATGGCGAGAGGTCCCGATTTTAAGGTCTTTTTCTGTAATTCCTCAAACGATAACGCAGCCATATTTTCAATATTATCGAAGATATCTTTGTTGACCCTCCGGGTCATACTCTTCATTGCGTCCCTGCAGACGTTCTGGAGGTCCCTGCCTGAATATCTCTGGTTTACGCACAGTTCCCCGATCTGGTCCAGGTCCACCGCTGATATGTCCAGCCCTTTTGTCTGGATCCGGATAATTTCCATGCAGGCTTTCCGGTCGGGTAAAGGGATATAGATACGTTTTGGGAACCGGGACAGCACCGCATCATCCAGGCTTCCCGGTGTATTGGTTGCCGAGAGGGTGAGGATGAGCTTGTCGCTTTTTTTATCCTGGAACCCGTCCAGTTCGGTCAGGAGCGATGCCAGCACCTTGCGGGATGCCTCGCTCTGGTCGTCATCCCTGGACATCGTAATGGAGTCCAGTTCATCGATGAACACAATGGAGGGAGCATGGTTGCGGGCAGATTCATACAGTGACGTGACGAGCTTTGAGGATTCCCCGACATATTTTGAGATGATGCTGCTTATTTTTACATTATAGAACGTGGCTTTCAGGCTGCCTGCTGCCGCAGCGGCGAGCAGGGTTTTTCCGGTCCCGGGCGGACCGAAGAGCAGGATCCCTTTATCGGGTTTGATGGAATCAGGTCTGCTTAACCCGGCGATGACCACGGTCTCCATGATGAGACTTTTTACTTCTGACAGGCCCCCGATATCTTTCCACGTAACCGTGGAGACCTGGATAAGTGTATCACCAAACGTGCTGAGATCATCATCGGTCCCTCCACCCTTCCCGCTCGTTTCCACCACTCTCTTTCTCGGTGCAGAACCGGCGGTCCTGACGATCTCATTCCATTTTTTTGCCTTCTCGAGGTGCGACTTACTCTGGTCCGGCACCTTTTCAGCCATCTGGTTTTCCGTATTGGCACAGAGCAGGGCAAACTTTTTCACATTTTCAAGGTCGTTTTTCGCTAGTGCATCATTGTACTTTTTCTCGTATTCCTTGAGCTGCGTGTACAGAACGCCGGATAGATCGATATTCATTGACTCCTCCTCACCGTGGGTCCCACGTTACCTACTATCTGAATACACGGTAATTGATTATTACGATATCGCTTGAAATTCCTGATGCGGTGCCCGGGATTAAAAAAAATAACGAGAATTATTCAAGTTCGGTCTTCCTGCTCTGCACAATTTCCGGTGGTGCAGGTACCGGGACCTCTTTTCCTGCCCGGATGGTATCGAGGATATCGGACAGGTCCTCCTCTGGTTCAACACCGATTTCCATGGTGCTGGAAGTCATCGCGATGATCGCACCAATCTGCTCGTCATCATCCATTGTACTTAGTTTCTGGTTGACCAGGTACTCTTCCATCTTGCCCTGGTCGATTTGTTTGAGCTTTTTTACCACACCCGCCGGAAGGTCCTTCTCCCTCTCTTTTAATATCAGGATATTTGAAACAGCACGCAGTTCTTTTTCGATCTGTGCCTGCGCAGAGAGTTTCATCTCCTTTTTCTGGAGGAGGGTCTTGATCCGACGGGCATAGCTGACCTGCTCAGATTCCGAGGTCGCGGCTTTTGCGAGATCGTAATTGTGCTGGACTTCCTGTTCGATGCGGTGAACCTCCGCATAGAGATCCTCAACTTTTTTGTTCAGCTGGATCTCAGTGACCTTGAGGTCATCAAGACTGAGCGAATCGACAGGACTTCCTCCCCCGAAAAGAGAAGAGATAAATCCCACGGTTACGTCCCCTCGGTATCCTTATCCTCTAATTGTTTTTCCATGGAGACTACTTTCTGGGCGTCCTCGATATTAATCGCACCCGTTTCCACACCGCTCCACGCATCGAGGAGCTGTTTCTCGGTATCATCGGTCGCCTGTTCGATCGTAGAATCCGAAAGTGACATCTCGAAGACGTTATTGAGATTGTTGAGCACTTCATCAAAGCTCTGCCCCTTGAGGTTGACATTGATTAAGCTGCCTTCAAACTGCGACGGGTCGATATTTGTGAGCTTACTCCAGATGGGGCTCTGTTTGAGTTCTTTCTCGTATTGCTTGATAACAACAAGGTTTGAAATGAACATGCACTGCTTGTTCATTGTCGCGAACCCCTTGTACTGCAGCTGGGCCTGCATGTCAAGGCGTTTGAGCTGCTGGGCAAGTATTTTCTTCTTGATCAGGTCCGCACCGATACCCTGTTTGAACAGGTCTTTTTTCTGTTTCTCAAACTTCTCCATCCCTTTCTGTGCGAGCGCGATATGGTTCTGTAACCGCATCTCCTCTGCCTTGAGTTCACGGAGGTCCAGCCGGCTGACCGGAGTCCCGATAATTGTGTCAAAAAATCCCATGTGGTATCCTCACCTCGATATACTTCGATATTAATGATCCAGCTTTAAATAATTTATTCCAAGCCGGATACTTCTTTGACATCCCCGTAACCAAAAAAGTAAAAAATGTGGAGTCGTCAGGTTACCTTGGGTAGCAGTACAATGGGTGATGGAGATCACCCGGAACAACGCAAAGGAGAAATCGATAGCGACAAATTTTTTCTCGATGGGGATCCCAGGTTCGTTAGAGTTATTAACTCTCCCAAAAGATTAGATCAATAGGACAAACCCGGGGGACCAGGTATGGATACCGTCAATTCTGCCACTGCAACGTTAGCAAAATGCCCTGCATGCGGAGCAGTTGGACAGTCGGCAAAACCATTTTGTGGGAGCTGTGGCGCACAGATGCAGGTACAGAGGGTCTGCCCGCACTGCCGGGCACCAGTCGCAGGTAACCCCGAATTCTGCCGGAGCTGCGGAAAACCATTGGTCCCCCCTAGGAAATGCCCGAAATGTAATGCCCAGATCTCCGGAAACCCTGAATTCTGCCGGAGCTGCGGGGCACCCCTTCTCGAGTTGCGATCATGTCCCAGCTGCGGGGCGATGGTCAGCAAAAGTGCAAAGTTCTGCAATGGGTGCGGGATGGTGATGGGCGCTGAAATTCCAGGGATGGTCGACGAACCACAGGCAATGGATTATAACAACCGTGGCAATGAACTGGGCAGACTCGGCCGGTATGAAGAGGCTCTCGCCTCCTTTGACCAGGCGATTCGGATCAAGCCAGATTTATATGTTGCATGGGGCGGTCGTGGCATCGCCCTTGGCAATCTCGGCAGGCATGCCGAAGCCCTTGCTTCCTTTGACCAGGTACTCAAAATTAACCCCGATTTATCAGAGACATGGAACTTCCGCGGCTACGCACTTGAACGGTTGGACCGGAATAACGAGGCGGTCACATCCTATAACCGGGCGCTTAAGATCGATCCAGGGAATTCCCAGGCGTGGTACAACCGCGGCATCGCCCTTGGCAACCTCGGCCGGCATGCCGAAGCCGTTGAGTCCTACGACCAGGCGCTTATGATCAGTCCCAATGATTCCAATGCCTGGCACTCACGTGGCATTGCCCTCGGTAACCTCGGCCGGCATGCCGAAGCCGTCGCCTCCTATGATAAGGCACTCACGATCAGGACCAATTATTTTGAGGCGTGGGTCAACCGGGGTGTGGCACTCTACTACCTCGGCCGGTATGACGAAGTCCTCGGGTCCTATGACCTGGCGCTCAAGATCAAAACCGATGATCCCAACACCGGGCATTACCGCGGACTCGCCTGGCATTACCGTGGGCTGGCACTCTCCAAGCTCGGTCGAAATAGCGAAGCTATCGAATCTTATGACCAGGCACTCGACATCGATCCAGGTAATTCCCAGGCAGTATCTGACCGCGAACTGGCGCGTTCCAAGCTCACGAATAATGCCGGGGCCGTCGCAGGTACAACCCCATCATCCCAGAATTCCTCGTCCGGCATAACCCCCGACCTTTTTATCACGCTGGACCAGACCACATTTGCACAATCGACATGGCACAAGATGGGAATCCAGGTCACGAATACCGGGAAAGCCCCCGCATTTTCTGTCACCCTCTCATTTTCAGATGATTTTGAGACCCGTCGGATCAAACCGATAACCGTTGAAGCTGGCTCAACAACCGTGGTCGAGATCGGGATCATGCCAAAGACACTCGGAAACATCCCTATTGAAGTCACCCTGGATTACAAAGACGAGAGTAACCATGAATACGTTACAACCAGTGAATTCTGGGTGGAGGTCCTGTCCCAGGGTTATACTTCCCAGGCGTTCAAACCCGGAACGGATCCGGGGCAACCGGCACCGTCAAGCACTTCACAGCCACCCCCGGCAACGGGAAATTACACGATGCGCACCATTCCCCCTGAAATGGCAGTAAAATATGCAGAATCTGAGTTCATTGGTAAAGGCGGGTTTGCACGTGTCTTCAAGGCAAAACGAAAGGACGGCGTCTATGTCGCGGTAAAAGTACCGATCTATCTCGATGAATCAACCGGTAAATCGTTCATTGCCGAGATGCAGAACTGGACGAAGTTCAGCCACCCGAACATTGTAAAAATATATGACTATAATATCATGCCGTTCCCGTATTTCGAGGAGGAGTTATGCGATAGTTCCCTGGATAAAATAAAAAAACCTCTTGATCCTGCAAAGGCGTCGTGGATTCTGTTCAATATCTGCGAGGGGCTGAAATATGCGCATGCACGAAAAGTGATCCATCGTGACCTGAAGCCGCAGAATATTCTATTAAAGAGTGGAGTCCCGAAGATCTCTGACTGGGGGCTTTCAAAGGTTATTACCGATTCAACCTCTTCCATGACCGCCGCCTATACACCCGTTTATGCGGCCCCTGAGCAGGTAGCCAACAAGACAAAAGACCAGCGTACCGATATCTGGCAGGTGGGCGTGATCCTGTACGAACTGGTCACCGGTTCACTACCTTTTACTGGAGACGACATGCTCGAGATACTCGCAAAAATTCCCACTCTCGACCCGGTACACCCAGGGGACATCAACCCCGATGCAAAAAATATTGAACCCGTTATCCTCCGATGCATAGAGAAAGATCCTGCAAACCGTTACCAGTCTGTTGCCGAGCTGCAAAAAGATCTTGCCGTTTTCTTAAAAATGGACTTCAAGGAATCCCTGCGAACGAGTACCATGACAAAGAATCCCCGGCAAACTGCGATATTTATCAGCCAGCTGCTCCTTACCTATTTAAAAAGCGGGGACCTCAATGAAGCGTATAAATACGCAACTGACCTTGTCAATTATTCAGATGGCGAAGTCCGGGACCAGGTAAAAGAATTAGTCGGGCAGATCCGTATGCGTATCGATAATGGTTTACTGGATGAGGTGCCGGATGAGATCATCAATGAGGCAGACCTGGTTGCTCACAAGATAGGTATCGGGCTTACTACCCTGTGAATGGGGTCCCGGGTATGGGGGAGGCCGGAATATTTAGGTTGCATTTTTTTCGCACCCACGATCGACT
>JAPKXR010000003.1 GCA_026394715.1 Methanomicrobiales archaeon
ATAAAGGCAGACCTTACAGTGACGAGCCCATTGACTGTCACGGAACCATTCTATGGCCGATCAGACAAATCACGATGAAGAAGACGAGGCCTGCTGGTATTTCAGCCAGAAGGGCAAAGACCAGGGCCCATTCACCAGCGATGAGCTGGTGGATGCCGCCGCGAACGGACATCTTCAGCCGACCGACGATGTCTGGCGCACTGACGTTGATGAACGCGTAAAAGCTTCCGAGATTGAGGGGCTTTTCAATAACCCATCCGACCAGACCGAACTCCACCAGCGCATTCAGCAAACAGAAGTCGAGATAATGCGCGAGCTGAAGAAGTCTGGCCTGGACAAAGCTTTCACCGGCGTAGGCGCCGCTCGCCATCGCGCTCCCTTTATAGACAAAATGGCGGCGGCGTTTCCAGGCCGGAAGGCTGGTCAGCCACTTGTGCGGGGCAAGCGCATGCTGATCATAGCCATTGCCGTGACCGTCTGCGTGGTGCTGGCCATCGGCCTGGCATACCTGAACACGCGCATAGCCTTCATCCCCATTCGGGCGCTTGACCTGACCCCTACTCTGTCCCTTACCGAAGCCGTAACTCGCGGCAACTTTAGCCAGGTAAAGGCCAACTTGAATGTGCCAACCTGCAATGTAAACGCGCGAGATGCAACCGGCTGGACCGCCCTTCATTTAGCCGCCATGGCTGACCGCTGGGAAATTGCCGGAGCACTCATTAAGCGTGGTGCCGAGGTCCAAGCCCAAGATCCCAGGTATGGCCTGACACCCTTGCACGTTGCCTGTTTTCGGGGTGGCCTAAAAACTGCCGAACGCCTGCTGGCCGCCGGCGCCAATGTGCAAGCCCGGGATGCCGCTCACGGTCTGACGCCTTTACACATGGCCAGTTACCAGGGGCACGCCAATATTACGGACCTGCTCCTGGCTCGGAATGCCGAAGTCAATGCCCGTGATAAGGCTATGGCCACGCCACTCCATAAGGCTGCGCTATGCGGACGCAAAGAGGTGATTGACAGCTTATTGGCTAAAGGCGCTGACTTGGAAGCCATTCAGGCGGATGGTTGTACCGCTCTGCAATTGGCCGTTGGCATGGGACACAAGGATACCGTTGAATTATTACTGGCAAAAGGAGCCTTACCTAATTCCGTCAACTGTATTGATCAGACACCCTTACAGACTGCGGCACTCTTTGGCTATAAGGATATTGCGGACCTGCTTATTGCCAAGGGCGCCAACGTCCACGCCATGCAAAAATCCAACTGGGCCACGCCCCTGCATCTGGCGGCCGCCTATCGGCACCGGGACTTATGCGAGGTGTTGCTTGCCAAAGGCGCAGAGATCAACGCCAAAACGCGGGACAACAAAACGCCGCTGTTAATGGCAATTGAGAACGGGGCCGTTGACGCGGCCGAACTGCTGATTGGCCGGGGCGCGGATGTCAATCTCGCGGATAAGGACGGTCAGCGCCCATTGATGATGGCAACGCAAAAAAACTTGCGCAACATTGTGGAAATGTTGCTTAGCCGAGGCGCGGATCTCAACCTGAAGGACCGCATGGGCTGGAGCCCTTTGCATAGCGCCGCGGCCGCCAATAACCGGGAACTGGTTGCCATCCTGATCGCGCGCGGCGCAAATGTGAATGCGGCAACGATCTATCACCGGACACCTTTACATTTGGCCGTGGAGCGGGGTCAGAAGGAAATAACGGAATTATTGTTGACTAAAGGTGCCGACGTGAATGCCGACGATCTTGATAATGTCACCCCGCTTTACATGGCAACGGATAACAACAACCTTGAAATGGTTGAGCTCCTCCTGTCCCGCGCAACCAATCTCAATATAAATGCGGCCACCGTGGAAGGCGCGACACCCTTGCACGCGGCCGCCCAGCGGGGAAACAGTGAAATTGCCTTTATGCTAATAGCCCGCAGCGCCCGGTTAGACATTAAAACCAGCGCCGGCCTGACACCGGCCAACCTGGCCCTGAAAAGCGGACACAAGGCATTGGCGGAACAGTTGACCAAAAAGTCCGCGAATGAATAACCATAATAGTGCGGAACAAGATTGAAAACTAATTTTCATATAAGCTTGATCCTTGTTTTTGGTTGCCTGCTGTCAAATATGGCCGGCGCCGAGCCACAGGCGGAGACGAACATCCCCCACTCCACCGCGGATGCGCCAATGATCTTCGAGGTTCAAGATTCATATTTCCATCCCAAAGCCGTTGATTTATTCAATGACTACAAAACCAGCCTGTGCCTGGGCCGGTTTGATGAAGCTGCCGCCGTGCTGACTCTTATCCAGGCGCTCCTGACCACCGAAAACGAGCGGGCCACGTTTTGGCAGAAAGCAATTCCGGATATTCAACTCCGGACACTGACAATCATCCAGATTTGTCCCGACTGCCTAACGGGGAAGTGTCTAACCTGCCGCGGCCAGGGCATTTGCCCGGCCTGCCAAGGCAAAAAGCAATGTCCGGTTTGTAAAGGCAAGAAGTCTTTTTCCACACGTTGCAAGGCCTGCCTGTGCAAAGCCTGCTCGGCCAGCGGAATTTGCACAAAGTGCATGGGGTACAAATTTATTAAATGTCCCACGTGCTTGGGCAGTGGCATGGGCATACAGACAGCCAGTGGAACACCGATGTGCTCGCGGTGCGGTGGCAAAGGCCGGATCACCTGTCCGGAGTGTAGCGGCACTGGAAAATGCCCGACGTGCGCCGGCAAAGGCCGGACCAGCGGTTGCCCAAAGTGCAATGATACCGGCGTTGTCGTGACCACTTGTGTCGCCTGCCAGGGAACCGGTAAATGTGTGCTGTGCGATAATACCGGCGTCTGTCCGGCGTGCAAGGGAAACGGCGTCTGTCCGCGCTGTGATAAAAACGGGATGATCACGTACTACCGATTCCCTGTCCATGCCGATTGGGTTAGGCTGCAAGCCGGTTATATTCTGCACCGGGAGCAGCCTGTCGTCACGAATCAGATCGTTGAAAAAAGCGGTTCATTCCAGGTATTCTGCGGTTCACGTGAAATTAACCTAAACGTTAAGGCCAATGAAATCCAATGTGTTTCGGATGGCGAGATGTTCGATTGGGTTAAAAGCCAGGTTTTGAAGTAGAAATGGAACTTAGACCGGGATTCGGAAATAATGACACAGCCGTTTGATAATATATGGGGAAAATAAACCATGCTTACCCATCCCAAATCCATCAATAAGGACGATAAAGAGAAGCCCCTCGACCTTGAAATGCTGGCCGCAGAGGGCAAAGTGGCCACCATTACGGAAGTCGAACCGGAAATACTGGCACCAGAACTGCTTGCCGATCTTCCACCGGACTGGGCCCAGTCGCACATGATGTTGCCGATTCGCTACCATGGCGATACCTGCGTCCTGATGGGCAACCCCAAGGATATGGCCGGCCTGGACTACTTGGCCTTACTGCTGGGTGTTCAACCCACTCCCGTGCTCGCGCAACCGGAGGTGGTGCTCAAGGCGATTAAACAGTGCTATGCCATCGCGAACGAATCGCCGCGCGCCTTTATGGGAAAGATGGACAAGCGTGGTCTGACACTCTCCCGGCGAACGGCGGAACTCAAATCGGAAGATCTTCTGAAGATGGCGGACAGCGCCCCGGTCATTCAGCTTGTTAACCTGATTCTACTTGAGGCGGTCAAATCGGGTGCCTCGGACATTCACGTTGAGCCGTTTGAAGCTCGGTTGCGCGTACGCTACCGGATTGATGGCATCCTTTACGAGCTGGCCTCCCCGCCCAAGCACGTGGAGGCGGCCCTGATTTCGCGCCTGAAAATAATGGCACGGATGGATATTTCGGAAAAACGTTTGCCACAGGACGGCGTCTCGCGCGTGCGCGTGGGCGAACGCGAAATTGATATCCGCGTCTCCACCGTGCCCGTATCCGAGGGCGAACGCGTCGTCTTACGTCTGCTCAACCGTAACACCACCACGCTGTCGCTGGCCGACCTGGGATTACCAGAAGATGTTCTTAAGAAATGGCAGACGCTGATCAAACAGCCCAATGGCATTATCCTGGTCTGCGGCCCAACCGGCAGCGGTAAAACCACGACACTCTACAGCAGTATCCAACTCCTCGACTATAACACGACCAACATCCTAACCATCGAGGATCCCATTGAGTATCATCTTCCCAACATCGGGCAAATCCAGGTCCAGCCTAAGATCGGCATGACCTTTGCCAACGGTCTGCGCCACATTTTACGCCAGGACCCGGATGTTATCCTGGTCGGCGAAATTCGCGACTTGGAAACAGCCGAGATTGCCGTACGTTCGTCGCTGACCGGCCATCTGGTATTCAGCACGCTCCAGACCCACGACACCTCCAGCGCCGTGATCCGGATGATGGATATGGGCGTGGAACCCTATCTGCTGGCCTCGTCACTGCGGGGCATAATGGCCCAGCGGCTCGTACGCCGCCTGTGCCCCAAATGCCGGGTCCCCGCCGTGCTGAGCGCCGAAGAGCAGGGCCTGCTGACCTTTTGGGAGGAAAAACTG
>JAPKXR010000391.1 GCA_026394715.1 Methanomicrobiales archaeon
TTATTTCGGCAGCTGGGATACCAACCTCTATGCCCTCGAAGTTTCCACCGGCACACTCCTCTGGAAGTACAAGACAGGGGGCCCGGTGGTCTCCAGCCCGGCTGTGGCAAACGGGGCTGTCTATGTCGGGAGTCGGGACGGGAATCTCTACGCGATTGGTACTTCCCAAAAAAAACCGCCAGCTAGTATCTCCAATCTCCATGCCACCAGCATACGGCAGGACCAGATTACCTGGGCCTGGAACGATCCCTTACCACTGTCTGTAGAACACGTCATGGTCTACCTTGACGGAGTATTCCAGGAGAACGTCACATGGTTAATCCAGACCTACACCGCGACGGGGCTAACTCCAGGAACAGCATATACAATCAGCACGAGGACTGTCGGGTGGGATGGGCTGATTAACGCGACCTGGGTGAACCAAACAGTGACCACCCGTGCACTTTGGCTTTCGGAGCTCGATCCCCCGGATGTAATAGAGGGCAGCCCTGCGTTTATCCTCAACGTCTACGGTATAGGATTTACCCCTAACAGCACCATCCTCTGGAATGGTGAATGGCAGACGACACAGTTCTTGAGCTACGGTCAGCTGAGCATGGAAGTCCCTCTGGAGAAGATTGCACACCCACATCTCGTAAATATCACCGTCTATGACAGTTTCTTGCATGAATCGTCCAACTCGGTATTCCTTCCTGTAACAAGCAAGTCCTCCGATGCAAAGGCCTGGAAGTTCCGGTCAGAAATCTACAATACCGGTGTATATGACGACGGGGGAATCAGCCCGGACGGAACGCTCCACTGGAACTACACAACGGGAGGGCGGATAAGTTCCAGCCCGGCAGTAGCAAATGGTGTTGTCTATATCGGAAGTCAGGACAGCAACCTCTACGCCTTCGATGCGAAAACCGGAACGTTTCTATGGAATTATAAGACCAACGAGCCCGCTGACTGGGTGAGTTCCAGCCCCGCGGTGGCGAATGGTATCGTCTACATAGGAGGTATGAAGACCAAGCTTTATGCGCTTGATGCCGCTACCGGCATGCACCTCTGGGATTATACTGTACCGAAAAAATCCACGACGATAGCATCTGTGAGTTCCAGCCCGGCTGTTGCAAACGGTGTTGTGTATATCGGTAATTTTGACGGTAACATTTACGCGTTCAACGCATATACCGGGGCGCTCCTCTGGAACTATACAACCGGGAACTATGTGTTTTCCAGCCCGGCAGTTGCGAACGGTGTCGTCTACGTTGGCAGCGATGACCATAACCTGTATGCGCTGGACGCGGCAACCGGGATGCCCCTCTGGAACTACACGACAGGAGGGCGGGTTTTTTCCAGCCCTGCGGTGGCAAACGAGGTCGTCTATTTCGGTAGCTGGGATAATAACACCTACGCTCTCGACGCAAAAACCGGGGCGCTCCTCTGGAACTATACAACCGGATACCAGGTGGACTCCAGCCCGGCTGTGGCAAACGGTATCGTCTACATTGGTAGTTATGATAAAAACCTCTACGCCCTCGACGCAAAGACCGGGACGTTACTCTGGAATTACGCAACCGGACACATAGTGCGATCCTGTCCTGCAGTGGCGAACGGCGTCGTCTATTTCGGCAGCTGGGATAATAACACCTACGCTCTCGACGCAGCTACCGGGACATTACTCTGGAATTACAGAACGGGAGGGAGTATAACTTCCAGCCCGGCTATACTAAACGGTGTTGTATATATCGGGAGCAACGACAAAAACCTCTATGCACTCGGTTCCACCCCGATAACCGGGGGAGGTAAGGGTTACTACCGGATTCATTCGAACGTTGACGGCGCTGAGGTGTATTTCAATGGGGACTGGTTCGAGGGGACTATCACGAATGGTACCTTGCTTGTTGAGACCTGCACCACCTGTACCCCGGTCTGGACATACACCGTCAAAAAATGCGGGTACTTCGCCATGACACAAAATAATACCAGGTACCCGGGCAACAATGAAACCATTGACCTTTATGCCAACCTGACCGCCCCGAAAGAACCCTTAATTCCCAATTTCATTAGCAATGTTACTACAGGTATAACACCGCTATCAGTCAGGTTTACAAGCCAATCCGTGGGTATCGCGGAGACGTGGAACTGGAGCTTTGGGGATGGAACAGCGCCTGCGAGAACAATTCAATAGTGAAAAAAGACTATATCATCGCCAGTAAACCCCCTGGACCTTCGTTTATTGCGGAC
This sequence comes from Methanomicrobiales archaeon, assembly GCA_026394715.1. Classification (GTDB taxonomy): domain Archaea; phylum Halobacteriota; class Methanomicrobia; order Methanomicrobiales; family Methanospirillaceae; genus CAIKOD01. The sequence goes on from JAPKXR010000391.1 coordinate 2,230, forward strand.
TTCACGGTCTCACCCGTGACCGGGACTGCACCCCTGACGGTGAAATGTACCGATAAATCTGTTGGAAATCCGACCATGCTTGTATACGATTTCGGGGACGGAACGAATGTGACGGAACCAAATCCTACTCATACCTACCGGTTCCCGGGCGTTTACACGATTACCCTGTCCATTATGAAATATAACACCACTACTTATTCCATCATGGGCAGCACCGCAACAAAACCAAATGCCATTACCGTGAACAGTGTGCCCGTGGTCCCCCTTGTCGCAAAATTCGCTGCTTCGCCTGTCAGCGGGACTGCCCCCCTGGCTGTTTCCTTCACCGACCAGTCGACCGGAAACCCTTCATTCCTGAATTATGATTTCGGGGACGGCATCAATGCAACCGGTAAGAACCCGATCCATTCGTACCGCTTCCCGGGGGTCTATAATGTTACCCTGTCCATTTTTAAATTTGATAGCAGCAGCGGTTCGATGCTGAGTAATGCGTCGGTTCAAAAGGGCCTAATCGTCGTCAATGGAATATAATTTACAATTATCTATTTTTTCCACCTGACGACGTCTGCCTCACCCGTTCTCAAATGGTGCTATCCTTCCAGGATGCCATCACTGCTTCTGTTTTCGGTGGAATGCAGCGTTGGTCGGACTTCATAAAGATGTTCGATCCGCAGGCTGGCGGATAAGAGAATGCCCCCTGACTGATTCACCATCACCGGGAAATCAGCAGACTCTATTGCTACCCAGTTATGGCTGCACCCCAGTCCATTAAACGCCGGAAAATTACCATTTCTGGGTATAAATTGTGGTTTTCGTGAAAAACGGGAAAAAGATCTAGCCCAAATAATACCCCTGATATCCCCTTATTCTTACTATAATAACCGTAAATAGCCTTATTCGTCATTAAAACCAATCGGAGTAAAATGCGGGCGATTTAAACGAACAAGAGCGGAGGATATCAGTTAGAGTGGGACATGCTACCTGTATAAACGCAGTGCCCCTCTATTTCGGGCGGAATTCAGATTGTTTTACCAGGTTTTGAGGTGAGTCGGAATGTCTATTGGATGACTGATTTCACCTGAGTTATTTAACAGATTTTTAGATCAGCGAGACATGGTTACAAGCCGGGGCATCTCGACTAGTAAAGTAACCGGATATACTGACGTGGATACTAGCTTTGCGGGCGGTCAATTCTATTTATCTGGCTGTTTTTTCTTATAGTACGTGCAAAAAGAGCCGCATCGTTCACACCCTTCGTTGCAGGGTTCCACATGAATAGTAATTATTGACCTCGGGTATTCAAGTTTCAGATCAGACTCAAGATGGTCCTGGAGGTCATGGACTATCTCAACAGACAATTCTTTTGGCATCACCAGGTGGAAGTTAATGAATATTTCCGGGCCTGCCCGCCGTGTTTTCAATTCATGGAATCCCGCGTATTCACTAGCATGTTCACAAATGATTTCCTTGATCCGCAGTTCATCGGCCTTTGGGAGACTCTGGTCCATCAGGTCAGAGAGGGAACGCTTTGTCAGGTCGAACGCGGCTTTCATTATTACAATGGCAACACCGATGGCAAAAAGCGGATCAAAGAGGGTAATTCCGGTCAGTCGTATAAGAATCAGCCCGAAAAAAACACCGAGCGAGGTAAAAACATCTGTCCGGAGGTGCCATGCATCACTTTCAAGGGCGATTGAGTCCGTTTGCTTTGCAACCTTCATGAGCCGCAAAGACACATACCAGTTCACCAGTGCTGAAAATCCCATAACGGCGATACCTGCAAAGAGCAATTCCGGCGTGAAATGCTCAGGTTCCTCTCCAAGCAGTTTTATTACCGATTCATAAATAATCAGGATGGCCGCGACAAAAATGAGCAACGCTTCTACGAGGCCGGAAATATCTTCGAATTTCCCATGACCAAAGGTATGTTCCTGATCAGGAGGTTCAGCTGATTTCCTTACCGCAAAAAAAGCAATTACTGCGGCAACCAGGTCCATTGAAGAATGAATTGCTTCAGAGATGATACTCACGGAACCAATGGCGATCCCAACGACAAACTTTAGCAGGACCAGTCCGCTATTAGAGATAATAGAGAGTCGTGCGGTCTTTTCTTTCAGTTTATCAAGAGTTTTTTTATCTGGTTCTGGCATCGTTATGGAATCCTTATTCTATTTGGGTTGTACGTTATTTCAAGATATTGAGAAATTCTGTGCCACCGTATCATCCGGGTAATCGATCAGGTCAGTAACTTGAGTTGATATAATTACAAACATCCCTTTCATAATTTCAATAGAAATTAAGCTTTTTTCACCCCATACTACACAATTTTTAAAATCTGTAACATGGAATTATCTGAACAAAAGATCGGGTTGCTTCATACAATTTGGAATCACACTTGAATTTTAGAAAAAAACGCGGAATTAAAACGCTCAGCTGGTTTTTAACCGAGGTCAAAACCTCTTTTGAGGACTACCGGCCCTCAGCCGGTCGGGCAAAACCGGTGATGCAACGACGAGAAAAAATAAATTACCCAAATATCTGCTTTGACAACTCAAGTGCTTCCACCGCCGGAAGTTTTTTCCCGGTCAGAAACTCGATGCACGCCCCACCACCCGTTGAAATGTGGGTAAAGTGCTTACCAAGCCCGAGCTTTTCGATTACTGCA
>JAPKXR010000319.1 GCA_026394715.1 Methanomicrobiales archaeon
TGCAGCAGAAATCATTTCCGGCGTTGCGGAGGGCCTTGCGTATGCGCACGAACAGGGGATCATACACCGCGATATCAAACCCCATAATATCCTGATTGACAGCCATGGTGTTCCCAAGATCAGCGACTGGGGGATGAGCCGCCTTATCGGTTCTTCTGCAACACAGACTGTGGCAGGCTTCTCGCTGGCCTATGCTGCACCCGAACAAGTCTCACCTAAAGGATTTGGCGAGACTGATGAGCGAACGGACATCTACCAGCTCGGAGTCATGTTCTACGAACTCGTGACCGGGAAACTCCTGTTCCCTGGCGATGACCTTGCTGAGGTCAGTAACGCGATCATCTCAAGGATACCGGTGCCGCCGTCTGAAGTGAACCCCCAAGCACGCCCACTCGACCCGATTATCTTAAAATGCCTGCAAAAAAAACCGGAAGACCGGTACCAGTCAGTCCGTATGCTGATTCTCGATCTTAAACAGTTCCTCTGTTTGCAGCCTGATACCAGGGATTATGATTCCCTGTTTGATGAGAAAGGTGGGGTGGAATGACAGACGCTACGGTAATACTGAATAGGATCACCGTCGGGATGTCTTGTGCGGGAAAATGGAATAATAATAAAGATGCCGTAAAGTTCATAGAAGAACATGGTTAATAGTATATTGATAACGTTGGTAGTCAGGGTAGGACGATGGTGAATTTGATCATCGTAACATCCGGAAAACGAGTAACTCTACGAGATAGAGAGCTGGTGGAACTGGCAAGGGGATATAGTGTGCAAAATACCTTTGTCATCATACCGGGCAATGCCTGAAAAGAAAAGAAGTTTCAACGGAATTTTACTCAAACATGAATCACCTGATAAGAAAACGGTTTGATCCCACCCGGGTCTTCCTATATATCCTATTCATCATCTTGCTGCTGGCGATTTCAGTTACAACTGCGGCATCTGACTATACAATTACCGCGACAGCGGTGGGCCCTGGAACAATAGAACCGGGATCGGCCACCGTTAACCCCGGCGGCTCGTACATGTTTACGATTTCCGCCGAGCCAGGGTACCAAGGTGTGTTGTTAGTAGACGGAGTGAAAACCCCTTACGCTGGAGTATACACGGTTTCAAATGTCAATAAAAACTATGTCCTCTCTGTTACGTTTGTTCCTGAAACCGGATCCCTTGAGGTCAAATCAAACCCGGTGGGTGTCTCAATATTGATCGACGGAGACACTGTTGGCAACATTGGGAAAAGCGGAACAACATGGGTGTATGATGTATCAGTCGGGACGCATGAATTACGGCTCGTTCTTGCGGGCTACAATGATTATACAACTACGGTGACCTTGGAGAAAGGCAAGACGACAAAGGTTGACAAAGATCTTGCCCCACAGACCCCTGTCATAACGCCCATATCAACGACAGTGGTACCGACGATAACGAAGACCGTGGTACCAACAGTATCAACGACAGTAGTACCGACGATAACGAAGACCGTGGTACCAACAGCATCAGTGGTCACAACACCAACCGGGCAGATCTCCGTAGTTGTACCGGAACGCACCACGGTACCCACAGCGCTCCCCGCCGGTAATCAGACCAACCAGACAAATACAACTCCGATTCAGGTCACCAGCGGTACACTGCTCCCGGTAACCCCTGCGGTAAATCTTACCCAGGACCCGGGAACAAATAATACGAGTGTCCCTGGTCCTGTCGTGACATCCCCAAGGGATAACCGGACGAATGGGACAGGGAATGTGACAGGGACTGGGGGTTTAATTCCTCCCATGGGACTTCCGCCACAAAATGTGATGATGTTCCTATTCATTGCATTAATTCCCCTCCTACTCCTTATAGCCCATGACTATCTGGGGCTTGGCCATATGGTATTCCCCCAGCCCCTCACGATCCGGGTTGGTGTAGCATTCGGTCAGGTTGCGTGTGCTGTTGGACTCCTATTCGTCCTTTTAAGGATGGTAACCTTACTTCCGGAATTCACCAACCTGCTTGCCCTCCCGCTTTTAATTGTGCTACTGTTCGGGGCGTACCTGATATTTTCAGCCCTGGCACTTGCGATAGGATCTCTCCTGTCCCGTCCTCTTCGTTGGACCTTGAAGGTACATGTCGTTATTGGTGTGATCACACTCATTGTTACGCTGATACTCCTATTTTGGCATGCAAATGGAGATCTAATGTCGATGATAATGGCGATCCTCGTGACTATTGTGGCGGCTCCAGTATCCGCATTGCTCGCCCTCTGGCAGGACCACTCTCTTGCGTTGGAGGTGCATAAACACAGGTTCCCCTTCGATCTTTTTAACGGTGACGAGACGAGAATAACGTCAGGGACCGATCCCTACCGGCGCTCAACGGCAACAAGGCCCGATATTTTCCCGCCTGAACTTGCAGACCGTTATACCAGTATCGACTTCCTCGGGATGGGCGGTATCTCCCATGTGTTCCGGGCAATGCGGTTGAAAGACGGTATGACGGTCGCAGTCAAAATACCGATACGGTTCGATGATACCACGGGAAAATGCTTTTTGAAGGAGATACGCGCTTGGGAAGGGCTAAGCCACCCGAACATTGTCGAGATCACCGAGGCGAACATTCTCCCCATTCCGTTCGTGGAGATGGAATTTGTGAAGTCCGGGCTGGTAGACATAAAGACCCCGCTACCGGTGAGAGATGCGGCAGAAATCATTTCCGGTGTTGCGGAGGGCCTTGCGTATGCGCACGAACAGGGGATCATACACCGCGATATCAAACCCCATAATATCCTGATTGACAGCCATGGAGTTCCCAAGATCAGCGACTGGGGGATGAGCCGCCTTATCGGTTCTTCTGCAACACAGACTGTGGCAGGCTTCTCGCTGGCCTATGCGGCACCCGAACAGGTTTCGCCCAAAAGATTTGGTGAGACCGATGAGCGGACGGACATCTACCAACTCGGGGTCGTGTTCTACGAACTGGTGACCGGGAAACTCCTGTTCCCCGGCGATGATCTTGCTGAGGTCAGCAACGCGATCATCTCAAAAATGCCAGTGCCGCCGTCTGAAGTGAACCCACTGGCACGGCCAATCGACCCGATCATCTTAAAATGCCTGCAAAAAAAACCGGAAGACCGGTACCAGTCAGTCCGTATGCTGATTCTCGATCTTAAACAGTTCCTCGGTTCAAAACCTGATACCAGGGATTATGATTCCTTGTTTGATGAGAAAGGGGGTGAGGAATGATGGACGGGACGATCAGTCTTAACGGGACCATTGTCGGGACATCCTGCACAGGAAAACGAAGTAACAA
>JAPKXR010000243.1 GCA_026394715.1 Methanomicrobiales archaeon
CGGTGTCTAAAGACAAATTATCACTACCGCACCAGGGATTCAAACCCGCTGCAAGGAATATCAAAGAAAGCCTGATGACTTCGCTATGTTTTGTCTGCGCAGCGTTTGCCGTCGTGATTGTTTTTTTTTATCCTCGTCTTCCTGGTCTATAATGGTTACCCGGCATTTTCAACCATAGGGCTTCCGGCTTTCCTGTTCGGGGACTCCTGGAACCCTTCGGGTTTTCCGCCCCTCTATGGCATCTTCCCCCTTATTATCGACACCCTGCTTGTAATGGCCCTTGCCATGCTGATTGCAATACCGCTCGGGGTTGCAAGCGCGATTTATATCAGCGAACTGGCCCATAAAAAAGTCAAGGCCGTCGTCAAACCGGCGGTCGAGCTGCTGGCCGGGATCCCCTCTGTCGTGTTTGGTTTCTTCGGGCTTATTGTCCTCACCGATTTGCTCCGCGTAACCTTTGATGTACCGAGCGGGGAATGCTGGCTTGCAGGCTCAATCCTTCTCGGGATCATGGCGCTACCGACAATTGTGAGTGTATCGGAGGATGCGATAAGTTCAGTGCCAAAGGAATTCCGTGAAGGTTCCCTTGCGACGGGTGCAACAAGATGGCAGACGATCAGCCGGGTTGTCGTGCCTGCCGCAATATCCGGGATTACTGCCGCGGTCATCCTTGGAATTGGTCGGGCAATCGGGGAGACGATGGCAGTCCTGATGGTCACCGGAAATGCCGCAGTAATTCCATCACCCATCTGGAATGTCCTTTCTCCGGTCAGGACATTAACGGCAACCCTTGGGATTGAGATGGGTGAAGTATCAGTAGGAAGCCTTCATTACAGCGCCCTTTTTGGTATTGCAGTCGTTTTACTTATTATTACTCTTGCAATAAATCTTGTTGCCTACAAGATTCTCGGGAAGATCAGGTCGGGACAGACCGGGGTAGGAGCGGGTGGCCGGAGATACCTGTCGCATGAAATGGCAGACTCCCTGAAAAAATACGGGGCCTACGTGCTTACGGTAATAGCCCTTATGTTCGTCTTTATTGCAGCGGGACTTATTATTGGCATGGTATGTATCCTGGCCGTGTTTTTGTGGTACATACTAAGACAGAAACTTAACCCGCGCCAGGTGCAGAACGCAGCATTCGCCCTGCTTTGGATTGCAATCGGGCTGGTATTGTTTATCCTCGGCTGTATCATTGCAGATATCGTCATCAACGGCCTTCCTGCCATCAGCTGGGAATTCCTCACCGCACCACCGACCTCCCTTGGGAGAGAAGGGGGTATCGCTCCAGCGATTGTAGGTACGTTTTACCTCGTGATCGGTGCGATCCTCATTGCATTACCTCTCGGCATTGGTGCGGCAATCTATCTCAACGAGTATACCCGCGAAAGCCGGGTAACCCGGATAATCAGGACCGGTGTCGACCTCTTAAACGGCACTCCCTCGATAGTCTTCGGCCTGTTCGGGATGGCCTTCCTTGTCCTGTACCTGAAATTCGGGGTTTCCCTACTCGCGGGACAGGTGACCCTTGCACTGATGGTACTCCCGACGATAATCAGGACCGCAGAAGAGTCGTTAAAAAACGTGCCCATGTCGGTGAGGGAGGGAAGCCTGGCTCTTGGAGCCACCAAATGGCAGACCGTAAGGAGCGTGGTATTACCACCTGCAGTCCCGGGTATTATTACCGGGACCATCCTTTCGATTGGCAGGGCTGCCGGTGAGACCGCCCCGATCCTGTTTACTGCCGTGGTATTTTCAACAAGGACACTCCCCTCATCTGAATTCGAGCCGGTGATGGCCCTTCCCTACCACCTCTATATCCTTTCCACGAACGTGCCAGGTGCCTCCCTTAACCAGTATGGGACTGCGCTGGTGCTCCTGGTTCTTGTAATCGGGCTCTATTTAGTGGCGATTATCGTGAGACGACACTACCATATGAAAATCCGTTGGTGATTACTTTTGACAGAACACTATGAGATCATCCAGGTAGACCATTTAAATCTCTGGTACGGGGATTCAATAGCCCTCCGGGATGTTACAATGGGTATACCTGACCACCAGGTGACCGCCCTTATCGGACCTTCAGGTTGTGGAAAATCCACCCTGATCCGATGTTTGAACCGTATGAACGACCTGGTGGACATCTGCCGGATCCAGGGAGCCGTAAATTTCCACAAAAAAAACATCTACGCAAATGATGTAGACCCTGTTGAAATCCGGCGAAAAATCGGGATGGTATTCCAGCGGCCTAACCCTTTCCCAAAAACCGTATATGAAAATGTCGCGTACGGTCCCCGTGTCCATGGTGTAAAAGACCGGAAGCAGCTGGACCAGATTGTTGAGAAAAGCCTGAAAAGCGCGGCACTATGGGATGAAGTAAAGGACCGGCTCCACAACTCAGCGATGGGACTTTCAGGAGGGCAGCAGCAGCGACTCTGTATTGCCAGGACACTTGCGGTTGAACCTGAAGTGATCCTGATGGACGAGCCCTGTTCTGCTCTTGACCCGATCGCAACTGCAAAGATTGAAAGCCTGATTGAAGAGCTAAAGACCGAATACTCCGTTGTGATCGTCACTCACAACATGCAGCAGGCATCCCGGGTGAGCGATTATACAGGATTTATGTACATGGGCGAACTGGTTGAATTCGGGACTACCAGACAGATCTTCGAGAACCCGCATGAAACACTCACTGAAAATTACATTACCGGAAGATTCGGATAGGTGATTCTGGTGGCAGATAAATTCCATGATGAAATTATAAACCTCCGGGGGGATGTTGTCCATATGGCCCGCTTCGGAAGGGATATGCTGAACGATTCGATGACTGCGTTGCAATTGCAGGACCTGGAGATGGCCATGGAGGTTAAATCCAGGAAAACCACCCTGCAGGAGCAGCATGACTCCCTTGAAGACCGGATCTTTACGATGATTGCACTCTACCAGCCCGTTGCCCGGGACCTCCGGACGCTGGTTTGTTCGCTTATGATCGTCCAGGCAAGCGAACGGATTGGGCGTTACGGGAAGGATATCGCAAATGCAACAAGGCACCTGGCTGACACAGAATCTACCGGAAATTTCATCAGCATCCCCCATATGTCAGAACTGGTGGTCGGGATGATTGATGATGCGATTATCGCCTATGAGCATGAAGACCTCACGAACATCGAAGGTATGTCAAAACGCGATGATGTTGTAGATTCACTCAGGACATCGATATTCCGGGAATGCTTAACCTACATGATGGAAGACCCGCGGACTATCACCCGGTGTACTCACTACGTGATGATCTCCCGGTTCCTTGAACGTAGCGGGGACCACGCCTGTAAAATGGCAGAAAAAATCCACTACATGGTCACCGGTGAGCGGATCGAGATCAAATAATGTTTTCAACGGTAAAAGGAGATGGTATGCAGGCCCCGGAACCAGCTAAAAAAAGCATTCTTTTCCTCTCCAGTTACAACTCCGTGAGGTCGCAGATAGCCGAAGGTTTTATGCGACAAATTTTTGGCGACCGTTATGACATCTCTAGTGCCGGTGTTGCAAGTGGCGGAGTGAGCCCCCATGCGATCAGGGTGATGAGGGAGATCGGGATTGATATACATCACCAGCGTTCGAAATCCATAAACGAATTGAAAGGACGGACCTTTGATATAGTAGTCACCCTTTGCGACCATGGAAAAGAAGCCTGCATCCATTGCCTCCCGAAGGGCGAACGTGTTCTCCACCATAATTTTCTGCCTCCCAATGAAGTTGGCCTGCCTGAAGAAGAGATCATGGAAGAATTCAGGGAGTTACGGGGACAGATTAACACATGGCTGGTTCAACAGTTTAGCTAATCTCTCGGGTAGTTTTCCCGCCTCTGTTTTGGTTTTTCATCATCCTCCTCACAAGTAGTAGTGCCGTCTTTCTGCTAATTCTCATTAACAATTTACAGATTATGAAAAATTTTTCTCTTTTAGTTTATCCATAAAAGTCTTAACCACGTGACTGCCTGAATAAATATAGAGTAAATAGAGATGTATATATTCTCTAGTGGTTAAATCTATATTAAATCACGCCAATAAGTTAGATGTGGAGTATCCGGCACATAATGGTCATAGTACTTGGTTAGGACACATGGATCTCCATCCACGTGGTAGAACATCCAGCTCATTTGCCTATTTCAGGTAATTAAAAGTCCGGGTACTCCGTATCATGATAGTGGTTGTTTTCAGATTATAAAATTCATGTTCATTGATTAATTTCGCTTTTAAAAGAAATTCAGGCATTTTTATTCCGACAATTGAGGGATCTGCCTCTCAATAAACTATATAGTTTATATATGCTAATATATTTTATGTCGGAAATTAGTATATATCCAGGGGTCGATTGTAATAAGATCACTATGGTAAACAATCTTAAGAAATTTGGAATTGCAGGACTGGTCATTGCAGTGCTGCTCATGTTCATGGTCTTTTCAACCGGTTGTGTCAACAATACGGGAACTCAGACACCTGCCACCCAGGCAACTCCTGTAACTACCGCAGCCCCGACTCAGATCACAACGCAGGTAGCAACACAGGCAACCACGACCGCAGTCAGTACCCCTCAGGCCACACAGGCCACTGCGGGAAGCAAGACCATTAAGGTATCCGGTTCTACCACGGTACTACCAATTGCCCAGAATGCAGCAGATGCATTCATGACAGCCAATGCGGGAACCAATATCCAGGTATCCGGTGGCGGATCAGGTGTCGGTGTCCAGCAGATCGGTGACAAACTTGTCGATATCGGAATGTCCTCAAGAGACATCACCAAGGATGAATTAGCGAAATACCCGTCCTTCGTCATCACACCTGTTGCGCTTGACGGTATAGCGGTCATTGTCAACCCGAACAACAACCCGGTTAATTCCCTGACTATCCCCCAGATCCGCGACATCTACAGTGGAAAAGTTACGAACTGGAAAGATGTGGGTGGCAAAGATATGGCAATCGTCGTGATTGGCCGTGACAGCGCATCAGGTACCCGGACATTCTTCACCGACACGGTAATGAACAAGACCAATTACGTGAAGACCCAGTTTGAGAAGAACTCGAATGGCGCAATCCAGCAGAGTATCGCCCAGACACCGGGAGCCATTGGGTATGTAGGCCTTGGTTATATCGATCCAACCGTGAAGGCGTTAAAGATTAGTGTCAATGGGACACCCGTCGAGCCATCGGTCAAGACAGTCCTTGACAAGAGTTACCCGATTTCGAGGTCACTGTTGATGATCACTAACGGACAGCCATCAGGCCTTGTTAAAACCTATATTGACTACATCCTGAGCCCCGAAGGCCAGAAACTGGTAACAAAAGAAGGCTTTGTGCCGTTACCCTGAACAACTTTTTTTTCTATTTCCACCTTTATCTCTTCTCGGTAATTCTCCTTCTTTTCCGCTTGATTCATTTCCCTCTACTGCTTCTGGTCAGAGGTCCCCGTTCATGAGCATTTATACCGCCCCCTCCAGACCGCCTTGTTGATCATTAAGGCCCGGAACGCCGCTATTCCGAGGTGGAAAGTATGGCGGGAACGTAACCATGCCGCCTATTTTCTGTGGAAAAAAGCTTACCGGGAGCGGAATCTTGGCGTTATCCAGCAAAAATACCGGGAAAGGAAGCGCTGCAAAGGAAGGCTAAACCCGCCTCAACAAACGCACAACAGCGGGTGATGTCTAAAGGGGTGGCCTGATCGGTACATCTGTATTCACTGTTCGCTTCTGCGTTACGGTCAATTTTCTGATTATCAGGAGACTCGCCTGGTGGTGTTTCCAATAGTATCCAGGGGACCTGGCACTTCCAAACTGGAAGACAGCTGCGGTGCATGATGAATCGTTTGAGAAAAGAAGGCCTGATTGCGATATGAGGCGAAGGGTTGGAGATCCGTTCTGACCTTGAAAAACGGGGATCCATCCTGCTCGATGAGGACATTGGCGCGGTACTGGACGGGGATAAACGGGATATCAGGCTGCTTGATGCCAGGGACCTAGCCGGATCAGCCCAAGTCATCTACATTGGACCGGGCGTTCGAATATTGCTATTTCTCCACATTATCACACAGTTCCTTTCGATCAGTGTTGGCGGACCTGGAGGGATGAACAGGGAGGGGGCGGTGTTTGTGGAGAAACAGAAAATATGGGAAATGATTTTTTTTGTGGGTTGGTTTATTGATTTTTTTGCTTTCCCGTCCGTATCGGACAGCCAGGAATCTCCTGGCCGCCACGTTCCGAGACCCAGACGAGCATCGGTACCAGGTGTTCCCGCAGTTCCAGGCCATCGGAGGTAAGCGAATATTTTACGGTTGGCGGCGAGGTCTCAAGGATTTTCCTGCTCACAAGCCCAATCCGTTCAAGATTTTTCAGGGTATCCGAGAGTGGCTTCGGGCTGATGCAACCGAGCTCTTTTTTCAGTTCATTGAATCGCTTCTCGCCTTCGTTGCCTAGAATAGCAATGATGAGGAGAGCCCACTTCTTTGCAATCACATCGAGGATGCCAAATAACGGGCAGAAACATATATCATCGTTCGTGGCTGGAGGTTCCCTCATGGATACTACCTACCTGTTGCGTTACTTTTCTCCTTATCAACTATTAAACGGATACTATCTATCAGGAAATTATCCTTAATCTACCGGAGTTGAGATTCATGAATACACCCTGTTCAGAAAACTGCGATTGCGATAAATGTACCGGTGCATATGAAGGGGAATGGTATGGTTTTCCCCCACTCCGCAACGCTACTATAGCAGCAGGTATCGCAATATTAGGATTCATTCTCGGTCTTTTTGGGGTTATCCCGGAACTGGCCGTGAACCTCTTCTTCGTTGTTGCTATCCTCCTCGGGGCATACCACTGGGCCCGGGAAGGATTTGAAGAGATAATCTACGAGCATGTAATCGACATCGAGATGTTAATGATCGCATCTACGCTCGGGGCAATCGTGCTCGGGCTCATCGGTGAGGCTGTGACCCTCGTCGTATTATACGCAGCAGCAGAAGGTGTGGAACATATCACCTACGCCCGGACGCGGGCTTCTATCCGGAAACTGCTGGACCTTGCACCCAAGGAAGCGGTCCTGCTCCGGAACGGGGCCGAACAGGTGATCCCGGCTGAACAGCTCAGAGCGGGGGATATTTTTCTTGTAAAACCCGGTGCGGGTATACCGACCGACGGGATCATCATGAAAGGCCGGTCCAATATGAATGAAGCGGCTGTCACCGGTGAATCAGTGCCCGTCGAAAAACTGGAAGGCATGAAGGTCTTTGCTGCAACGCTCAACATCGATGGCGCCCTTCTGGTGCAGGCAACGGCTGCGTTCAATGACAATTCCCTTGCAAAGATGATTCACCTGGTTGAAGAGGCACAAGAACAGAAGGGAAAGACACAGCTCTTCATCGAATGGTTCGGCCGGAGATATACCCCTATCGTCCTCCTCGTATCGCTCATTATCATTGTTGTCCCACCGTTCTTCGGCATACCGTTCAACGATCTCGCAATACGGGGTGTGGTACTCCTCGTTGCGGCAGCACCGTGTGCTCTTATTATGTCCACACCTGTTGCCGTTGCAGCGGGTATAGGTTCTGCGGGAAAACATGGCATTCTCATCAAAGGGGGTGCCCACCTAGAGAATCTCGGGAAAACCCGGGCTATCGCGTTTGATAAGACCGGGACGCTCACGACCGGCACGCCGGCAGTCACCGACATCATCCCATTGAATGGCGATAAACTTGCAATCCTTCGGATCGCCTACACGGTAGAGCGTCACTCCGACCACCCCCTTGCACGGGCGATCGTGAACCATGCGGAGATGTCGGGTATTCAGCCGCACGAAGCGGTGAGCGAATGTGCTCTTCCCGGGCAGGCTGCATCGGCAACTATCAACGGGACTGAATATTTTGTGGGTAAACCAGAATTTTTTACCCAGGTACACCCTGATGAAAAATCCGGACTACATATTAGCCAGCTCCGTTTAAAAGGGAAGACCGTCATGTTCGTAGGAACCCAGGATAAGATCCTTGGTATTATTGCGGTCCGGGACCAGGTACGGCCGAATGCAAAGGCCATGAATAAGACCGCTGCAATTGATGCCCTTACGGAGAAATATGGGGTGGTCGCTATGGTTGGTGACGGTATTAACGACGCCCCGGCGCTTGCCCGTGCAACCGTTGGTATTGCAATGGGGACGATTGGAACCGACGCTGCAATTGAAGCGGCGGACGTTGCGCTGATGGCGGACGACCTCGCAAAAGTGCCGGAGGCAATTGAATTCGGGAGGAAGGCGGTTCGTATAGGGAATCAGAATATTGTGTTCTCGCTCGCCGTGCTAGCGATCCCGATTCCGACTGCGCTTGCGGGTATCCTTGGTGTAACAGCTGCGGTAATCTTCCATGAGGCTTCCGAGCTTCTCGCGGTAGGGAACGGGTTGCGGGTGATCAAACGGTAATTCATAAAAGTCATTTTCCACGTATTGTTCCAGTCACCTCTTTCTCCATTCCACTGAAAAGTTAAAAAACCGGAACTGCGGTGAAGGTCTGGTGACCCATTCTAACCTTGAAGAACGCGTATTTATCCTTGTTGAAGAAGGATATGGGCGCGGTAATGGACGGGGATAAACGGACCATCCGGCGGCTCAATGCCAGGGGACTTCCCAAGTCCGCCCGGTTATCGGTATCGGGCCGGGCGTGGAATATTGCTATTTCTCCGTTTTATCATGCAGTTTATTTGCGATCGGTGCTGGTTGTGTCAGATGGGAGGAACCGGAAGGGGGTGATATGTGGGAGATTGGAAACCGCCGTGACGATGATTCCCCTGGCCTGGACGGCGGTAAGGGCGTTTATATCGGGTTCGAGACTACAGACATCATCCACGAGGGCCAGTTCTTAAGAAGATATCGAACCGGTTCCGTCCGGTATACAACGACTCACCCCCAAATACCTTGCCAGTTACGTCAGGATTTGAATGGCATAACCACACATATTTAGACCGGGACAGCTGAACGTAACTGCCATGCTTGGCAGAACATGGAACCTACCAGGAATCGTCGGCCTTATAGGCATTTTAATTTTCCTGCTCATATCGCCGGTGGGTGCAGACGCCACCTGGAACTATAAAATCGTCTCGGACCCGGAGATTTTCGGTATACATGCTGATGTTTCGGGAGATCACGTAGTATACTCAGGATCTATCGGTGATCCGATGCTCGAGAAGTCGCAACGGGTAATCCAGCTGTATTCACAATCCAGCGGTGATCAGGTACGGCTTTCCACGTCAGACCCTGGTTCCGTACTAACCGGCGAAAATATCGATGGAAATTATGTCGCATGGTTCAGTGAACTCCCGTTGGAATCAACTGCCGATATACCGAACAGGATTTTTCTCTATTCAATTGCGGAAAAAAATCTTTCCCTTCTCCGGACTTCCCCTGGTGCAGGATGGCCTAAAGTGTCAGGAAAGCATGTGATTTGGTCAGAGAGTACGAATAATTCATTCGAGAGTTCGATTATTCTCTACGATATTGAGACCGGAAACACCTTGAAGGTCCCCGGTATCAGCACCATACATACTGCCGGGGTTGGATATAACGGCGATTATATTCTTTATTCCGACACCAACACGTCCAACCTTCTCCTGTACAAAACCTCTACCGGGGCCACCACAACCGTTTTTGCCCCGTCGTCCGATAATAAAATCCGTGAGAATATCTTCGGATCTGCACTCGGCAACAATTACGTGTTATATAGAAAAGATGTGACCGTCGAATCATTCAAAGAACAATATAGCGAGCTCTGCCTGTATACGATCTCAACGGGAAAAACAACCCTTATCAATCCTCTGACCGGGGACATCATAGAAACCCTTTCCAAATCTGAAAAAAGTGCCGTATTTTCTCCCCAGGCAGCCGACAAGACCCGTGTTGCGTGGACTGTTATGGGAGGTATCTCAAAATATCAGATTATGGTGCTCGATCCGTCAACCGGGTCCGTCTCATCATTGTCCCCAAACCCCTATGTGAATTACGTCCAGCTGGACGGCCGGAATATGACGTGGCTGGGTACGGCTTCCATTGCCGGGAAAGGGAACATTGTCCT
>JAPKXR010000326.1 GCA_026394715.1 Methanomicrobiales archaeon
GTGACATACCGGCAATAGGGACATGGACCGAGAAGATAAACGCGATTGCCTTTTTTAAGTTGTCAAAGATTCTCCTGCCCAGTTTTACGACAGAAACGATGGAGATGAAATCGTCATCGAGCAGCACGAGCGAGGACGCATCCCGGGCCACGACAGTACCCCATCCGCCCATAGCAATACCTATATCTGCAGATTTCAGTGCAGGGGCATCGTTTACGCCGTCACCGGTCATCGCGACCACCTCGCCGGTGGCCTTGAGGGCATTGACAATCCGGAGTTTCTGTTCCGGTACTACCCGGGCAAAGATGCTGACATCCCCGATCTGCTGGCGGAGCGCATCCTCGCTCATACTATCGAGTTCAGCACCGGTGATGCAGGTGTTTGTACCGACAAGACCAATCTGCCGGGCGATATTCTTTGCCGTCAGGGGGTAATCCCCGGTGATCATGATCACCCTGATCCCCGCTGAAAAACATTCGGCAATGGCTTCTGCCACCTGCGGTCGGACCGGGTCTGCAAATCCTACGAGGCCAAGGAATGTAAAGGAAAAATCATGCTGCCCTGAAGGCAGCTCGTGTTTTGAGAATGAGGCTTCGGCAACGCCCAGTACCCGGAGCCCTTCTGCAGCCATCAGGTCAATCTGGTGATCGAGTTCCTGTTTCCTGGTCGCATCGAAATGACATAGATCAATTATCGCTTCCGGGGCGCCTTTTGCATCAATGATATAGTCGTTGCCATCAGGGGATCGCCAGACATTCGACATCGCAAGCAGTTCAGGCGACAGCGGGTACTCCTGGACCAGTTCCCAGTTCCGGTGGATGTGTTCGGTCTCTCCAAAATCCCCGTCGCGGAGCCGGACCAGGGCTTTTTCCATTGGGTCGAACGGATCTTTTTTGCAGGCGAGGATGGCAAATTCGGCCACCTCATGACAGGTGTCCGCGACCGAATTGGTACCCGTGCTGTCGTGTTCACAGATCGTTCCACTGGCAAAAAAATTCCGGACTGACATCTCGTTTCTTGTGAGAGTGCCGGTCTTATCTACGCACAGCACCGTTGCTGAACCCAGTGTTTACACTGCAGGGATCTGGCGGCAAAGAACGGTATTCTTTGAGATCCTCCACGCGCCAAGGGCAAGGAAGATGGTCAGGACAACCGGGAACTCCTCGGGGAGGATCGCCATCGCAAGCGTGATTCCTGCCAGGAACCCTTCAATCCAGTTGAACCGGGTCAGCCCATACACGACAACGGTGATGATGCACAGGAAAAGGCCGATAAGGGCAATGGTCCGGACAATCCGGGAAATTTCCCCTTTCAGCCGGGTCTCACCACGCTCAACGGTCTGGAGGACCGCTCCGATCTTTCCCATTTCGGTCTTTGCCCCTGTTGCCCAGACTTCTGCAAGTCCCTGGCCCTGGACAACCAGCGTTCCGGAATAGACAAACGGCTGGTTATCCCCGCCGGGCTTCCCGGGTTGCATACCTTCCAGTACGTGGATTTTCCGGACCGGGACAGACTCACCAGTCAACAGGGATTCATCAATGGAAATATTATTCGAGAAGAGCAATGCCCCGTCAGCCGGGACACGATCCCCCTCAGAGAGGATGAGCATGTCACCGTTGACCACCTCTCGCCCGGGAATCCGTTTCTGTTTCCCGTCGCGGATCACCAGTGCCCGCGGGCTGGACAGGTTGCGGAGTGCTTCCAACGCACGCTCGGTCTTCTGTTCCTGGTACACCGTGATCCCGATAATGAAGGCCACAAAACTCATGAGGATGAGTCCCTCGCTGGTATCCCCGAGGAAGAAATAGATCAGGCCGCTTGCTACGAGCAGGACAAACATCGGTTCATGGATTACTTCAAAAACGATGCGAAGAAAATTCCGCTTTCGCTGTATCGGGAGTTCGTTATAGCCATCCGTGCGGAGTTTTTCCATGGCAGAGGTTTCGGACAACCCCTTGACAGCATCGAAATCAATAGTGGGCATTATCAAAGTCCTTTTATCTACAACTGTCTGGTATCATCGAATATTCCTGTAGGATATCGTTCATTTTTGTTTTTTATCATCCCGGGTTGTCATATGTTGCCACAGCACCGGGGTAAGATAGGGTGGCTTTGCGGATTCACGTCATCGGGAGGTGTACACCATGAACGTTGAGACATTTATCGTTCATAAAGTGCTTTGAAACGGGTGATTTTTTTGAGGGGTGATTTCACCTCAAAAGAAAGATCCATTACGGGTAATGATCAATCGAAAATCCCCCCGGGGAATCCGCCGAACCCGCTCTCCTCACCATCTTTGCCCGGCTGGTTCCTGCCTTTCGGATCGGAGTTCGTTACGGAACATTCAAGCAGTTTGTCGATCTTGTCGTTTGCAATCCCGATATCCCTGCATGTTGGGCAGTAGTCGATCTGTACAATCAATCGCTCACTCATGTGCAGGTCAACATCGCATGCGGGATATTTCATAATTAAACATAAAAGTTACAATTGTGAAGATATAGGGTTGCCGATGGAAGACTGCTTCTGAACCCGTCCAACCAGCGGGGATCATTGTTGGACTGGTTCGTACCGTGGCACAGAATTTCTCAATATCTTGAAATAACGTACAACCCAAATAGAATAAGGATTCCATAACGATGCCAGAACCAGATAAAAAAACTCTTGACAAACTGAAAGA
>JAPKXR010000120.1 GCA_026394715.1 Methanomicrobiales archaeon
CCGGTAACCATGTAGCGGTGTTTCACGGTGGATATTGTCCGGACCGTCATCTGGTTCATTGTCAGGGTCCCGGTTTTGTCCGAGTTGATAGCTGAGGTGGACCCCAGGGTCTCGACAGCGGGGAGATTTTTAATAATGGCATTTTTCTTTGCCATCGTAACTGTACCCATGGAAAGAATAGTTGTGACAACTGCCGGCAGCGCATCAGGAATGGAACCGATCGCAAGTGATACCCCGATGGTAAACAACATCGTAAATGACTCACCCTGGGAGAGACCGACGGCAACGATGCTGATAAAAGCGATACATGCCAGACCAATGATAATAAGGGTGAGGTGATCGATCTGTTTTGTGAGAGGACTCTTCCCAGTCTTCTGTTCACGAAGCATGGTGGCGATATGACCTACTTCGGAGCCCATGCCGGTGGTGGTGACCAAAATCTCTCCATGACCACGGGTTACATTCGTGTTCATGAATGCCATGTTCACCTGATCTCCAAGTGATACATCCTTTTTTGGTATCAGGTCAGCCGTCTTCTCCACGGCGGTACTCTCTCCCGTCAGTGCAGATTCTTCTATCTGGAGAGTTGCCGAAACAACAACACGACCGTCAGCCGGGACACGGTCTCCGGCGTCAACGATCACAATATCTCCGGGGACGATCTGGTCCGCTTCGATTTGGTTTATCCCCCCATCCCGCCGCACCTTTGCAACAATTTTCATCATCTTGTTGAGTGCAGCGATACTGGCCGCTGCTTTCGCCTCCTGGCGATAGCCAAGGAACGCGTTGAAAATTGTCAGCAGGATAAGGATGTAAAATGTCCTGTATTCCAAAATAAACAGGGAAACGATCGCAGCGATGAGAAGGACAATCTGCATATACGATTTATACTGTTCCAGGAAACGGAGCCAGGCAGGTTTCTCTTTTTCTTCTTCAAGAATATTCCTGCCAAACGAATGAAGGCGGTTGGCAGCTTCAGGTGCACTGAGCCCTTTTCCTATCGTGGTCCCCAGTTTCTTTGCAGCCTCTTCGCTGCTTAACCCGTACCAAATCTCTTTGGTACCGGTTCCACCGGGAGATTGCGATGATTGATCAGACATAGTCGTTTACTTCCCTCTTTTTTTTAGATGTTATTAAATTACGATCTTCTTCCTACAAAATCCCTCATTCATGGGCTTTTTTATGAGGGCCTGTGAATGACCACGGATCACGGCACATGATTTTTTTAGTACCAGGGATATCAGAATTTTTTCCTGACTGATCATAGACTTTGTCGTATGCCATTTACTGCTTCAAATTATTTGAATTGATAAGGAAATGGGGGCCCCAGGAACCCGTGCTAACAAATGAAGATACGAGGGATATAGAAAAGTATTTGAATGTAAGAAGCTAATTTCCTTCTATCAGAAGAGCGAACTGTACGATACCCGATATCCCGGATAAAGGGTAAATGTCTGGGTATTCACCACTCACCGGTCCTCCAATGATAATAATTCCTGACTTAAAAAATTGGATAAATATCAGAACAGTCCTGAAAGAAAACTTAAACTAAATTACAAACACTACATTTCATTTAACAGGATGGTGAAGATTAAATGGCAATTGATACGGGAACAACGGCTTGGCTCCTTATCGCCACGGCCCTGGTAATGCTCATGACACCTGGCGTAGGGTTCTTCTACGGGGGGCTCGTACGAAAGAAAAATTTTATCTCGATGATAGCGCTTTCGTTCATCGCATTTGCACTGGTCAGTATCCAGTGGGTATTCATTGGATATTCACTGGTGTTCAGCGGAGATACAGGTGGTTTTATTGGAAACCTTTCGAATCTAGGTCTTGAAGGAGTGGGGATGGAAGCCGGGCCATATAGTCCCGCGATTCCGGGGTTGCTCTACATGGCCTTTCAGATGGTCTTCGCCACCGTGACGATGGCAATTATCACTTCAGGACTGGCCGAGCGGGTCAAACTCTCATCATTCATCGTATTCGCCGCCCTGTGGACCACGCTTGTGTATGATCCTCTCGCACACTGGGTATGGGGTGGCGGGTGGGCACAACAGATGGGCGCACTTGATTTCGCCGGAGGTACCGTTGTGCATATCAGTTCCGGTTTCGGAGCGCTGGCCATTGCCCTTGTAATCGGTGCACGTTCAGGTTATGGCAAATATATGATGGAACCGCATAACATACCGATGACCCTTCTCGGAGCTGCATTACTCTGGTTTGGTTGGTTTGGGTTCAATGCGGGCAGTGCTCTTGCAGCAAACGGTCTGGCGGCCAATGCCTTTGTCGTCACGAACACGGCAGCTGCTGCAGGTGCCCTGGCATGGCTGTTTGCAAGCTGGTACCATGGCAAACCAAGTTCTCTTGGGATGGTCTCCGGGGGAATCGCCGGCCTTGTTGCAATTACTCCTGCGTGCGGGTACGTCACCCCGCTGGCATCAATTGTTATTGGTGTCACTGCCGGTCTCATATGTTATGGTGCAATGCTCTTCCGTATGAGGAAAAACCTCGATGAAAGTTGTGATGCATGGGCTATCCATGGTGTAGGTGGTCTCTGGGGAGCGCTTGCAACGGGTATCTTTGCAGCTGCAGCGGTAAATGGGGCTTCCGGTCTTCTCGAAGGAAATGTTCACCAGTTTGTAGTAAATGCAATCTGTGCCCTTGCTGCACTAATATACGCATTTGGCGTCACATATATCCTTGCGTGGCTGGTGAACAAATTCATGGGACTCCGGGTATCTGAAGACGAAGAATATGTAGGGCTGGACATATCCCAGCATGGTGAACGGATTAATGCATGAGGTGAACAGGATGCAAAAAATAGAAGCAATAATAAGACCAGAGCGGTTTGAATTCGTGAAAAAAGCGCTTGAGGAGAATAAAATATATGGACTGACGGTAACAGATGTGCAGGGACGCGGAGACCAGAAAGGGATTGTACTTCAGTACCGGGGTGGGGAAATAATCGTAGACCTTATCCCAAAATGTAAAGTGGAAGTTGTAGTAAAGGACAAAGATCTCCAGATGATCCTGGACCTTATCATCAATGCTGCACGGACAGGGAAAATTGGCGATGGGAGAATATTTGTATCTCCTGTTTCGAAATCTATCCGTGTAAGGACAGGGGATTTCGAAAAGTAATTACAATTTTCCCGTTTTTTTGAATTGCTTCTGAATAACGTCAATGTTAACTTCCCGCAAGGGGGCATCGTCAAAATGGACCGGAACAATTCCTTTCGATGTGATGATGGACCGGACCACTCATTATTATCCTTTTATTAAGCGGGCGGAATTTACCCGAATAATATCAACACATTAATCTTGACAAACCCGTCTACATTTGATACTGTGCAAATACACCGGGCAATAAACACTGATGATGGGTCTTCACACTCTATTGCAGTCATACTAATGGTTGTAATCACAATTCTCCTCGCATTAATGATCCATTTTTCAATTCCAAATATGGAAATTTACAAAACACCATCATTCCTTGAAATAAAAAACGTGTACGGCACGAATGACGCGGGAATTGCCAATTATGATAGCCGGGTGCTTCTCTATCACCACGGTACAGAAAAACTGGAAAATGACCTTCTCACGGCATCATTTTACAGAAACGACCAGAAACTGAATTGCCGTATCAGCACCATGAATGGACATAATTTCATACCGACAGTCCATATCGGAATTCAGACCATGGGAGGATCAGGATGTACGGGGACATGGTGGGAACCGGGTGAACAAATTATGATAGACTTTACCGATGGTACCTTTCACCCGGGAGACAACATCAGGTTTGAAGTATATCAAAAGCCTTCGGGAGTCCTTATTTCAAGTTATTCCTATATCGCAGGCAATACATAGATGATAGAATACATACCGCACTTTATTCATAATTCAACGATGTCTCCCGATATCTATATCGCATAAACGCCCGTGCACTCAGTCGTGCTACCCTTATAGGTTCTGGAATTTTGCCATCAAGCGTGAAATCATCACAAATTTTTGCAGCATCCGCATCGGTGATCCCCCATGACCTGATAAAAATCGTCCTGCCTGTTTTTAGTGTCACGGGAAATCGTTCGCCAAGACACGTATACATTGCAATACGGTCAGAATCTCCTGGAAAATGATTGGCAATATCCTCCGCAAGTCCTTCTGATACCTCGTAGGTAACACAAATAACGGGTAAATCAAGTTCTTCATACAAACGGGCCGGATCAATAATGTTATACCAGGAGATAACACAGCCACCAAGAAGAAGGATGTTAATATCACTTCTTGCGAGTTTTTTAACCAGCGACAGGATCGAATCTGTTGCGTCCGTACCTCCCACGGTAACAGTCCCAAATCCGACACCATCTATCCGGAGGTCTTTTCTCATTGCGACACCGCAGATAACCGATTGCTCTCTCCCGGAATAGCTCTCGGCAATACCCAGTGCCCTGATCCCTTTTTTGGAGATCTGCATGAAAGCACTTATGTCGATGAATCTAATATAGTAATTGAATGAATATTGAAAAAGATAAGGTCTGCATCCTTATCCCTACATTAAATGAGGCCCCCACCATCAGGGACCTTATTTCTGAATTCAAAGAGATGGGTTATACCAATATCGTAGTCATGGATGGGAACAGCCGTGATGCAACGCGGGAGATTGCTTCCGAATCAGGTGCCCGGGTAATGGTGCAGTCTGCAAAGGGTAAGGGAAATGCGTTGATAGAAGCCTTCAATGCGATCGATTCACCCTACATCCTGATGCTTGATGGCGATGGGACATACTGTCCCCAGGACGCAGAAATAATGCTTAACCCCCTAATGGATGGGTATGACCAGGTGATAGGAAACCGGCTGATTCCTGGGAATCAGCCTGCATTTTCAAGGCTGAATCTATTCGGCAACCAGTTTATTAACCGCCTTTTTAAACTGGCACAGGGAAAATTTTTATTTGATATCCTTTCAGGGTACCGTACATTTACCCGCGAATCAATTAAACAGCTCCACCTTAAAGAGTCCGGGTTTGAGATTGAGACCGAAATCTCTGCAGAGGCCGTAAGAAATGACCAGAAGATTAAAATTGTGCCGGTCCGGTATTTAAAAAGACCCGGGACCAACACAAAATTAAACCCGTTTCACGACGGTCTGAAAATTACAACCACCATATACAGACTCGCAAAAAGTAACAACCCGATGTTCTATTTCGGTTTAATCGGGGTAATAATCATGATCGCAGGGTTTATAACCGGGACGTATGTTCTTTTCGAGTGGTTCCAGGGTATTGATCACCTGCCGCTTACCGTCCTTACCGTGTTATTAGTTGTCGTGGGATTCCAGGTTTTCATGTTTGGGGTGATCAGTGATATGCTGCTTGGATATCATCGCGAAGTGATGTATGAATTGCAGCAGATAAATTCACCAAAACACCGATAAATCCAATAAACAACAATTTTTCAATTACTATAAATCTTAACGGTAATTATTTGGTCCCTTTCACCCCGATAGTTAGTACCTGGTACCAGGTAATCCGAAAAAATAAACATTTATCAGTCCAAAAAACCAATACGGTAATGAAATTTTCGCGATAATAGTCTAGCGGTAGGACAGGAGCTTCCCAAGCTTCTAACCCGGGTTCGATCCCCGGTTATCGCATCTGTTTATGCCTGAACCCGAACACGAACTTTTTGCAATCAGGATTATTGCGGAGAATACCAAAGGCGTACTTCGCGATATTACAACCGTGGTCGCCTGTCATGATGCGAATATCCTGATGATACACCAGGAAGTTTTCGAATCAGGACCCATGAACCGGCTTGCGGAGATATATGTCGAGTACGAAGGTGGATCGGATTTTGAAGAATTGATCTGCGACCTGACAGGAATTCCATCCGTG
The DNA here is from genome assembly GCA_026394715.1 of Methanomicrobiales archaeon. Taxonomy (GTDB): domain Archaea; phylum Halobacteriota; class Methanomicrobia; order Methanomicrobiales; family Methanospirillaceae; genus CAIKOD01. The sequence continues at coordinate 5,897 of JAPKXR010000120.1, forward strand.
AAGGATGTAAAACCCTATAAACCCTTTTCCAACATTTTCGGCACAAGGGTCATTATCATCGGGGGTGGGGCCCAGGTGGCACAGGTCGCACTCGGCGCCGTTAATGAAGCAGACCGGCATAATATCAGGGGTGAGCGGATCTCTGTCGATACCATCCCGCTTGTCGGTGAAAGAACCGTCGCACAGGCGGTCGATGCGGTAGCCAGGCTCCCGCGGGCGGCTATCCTCGTGCTTGCAGGATCATTAATGGGCGGGGAAATTTCAATCGCAGTCGACCGCGTCCGGGAAGCAGGGATCCCTGTTATCGCTCTTAAAATGGCAGGGAGCGTGCCGAAGCATGCAGACCTCGTGGTCACAGATCCGATCCAGGCAGGGGTTTTTGCGGTCATGCATGTCAGCAGTAAGGCCGTATTCGATATCAACAGGGTCCGCGGCCAGGAATTCTAAATGGACATCATAGAAAAGGCCGTAAAATCCCTGATGACAGACGGATTAGTTGTCTACCCTACTGAGACGATTTACGGTCTTGGCGGTGACGCATTTTCCGAGGACGCAATCCAGAAAGTTTATGACGCAAAAAACCGTCCTCTTTCAATGCCACTATCGATTGCAGTTTCAGATGTTGATATGATGGCCGCAGTCACTCAAATCGGCCCGCGGGAAGAGGACTTCATAAATAAATTTTTGCCTGGGCCCATTACGGTCATATTGAAAGCACGCTCGTATCTCCCTGCCATGCTGACCGTGGGGACAGGGATGATCGGGGTCAGGTATCCGGCACATCCTGTTGCGATCGACCTGATCTCCCGATTCGATTCACCCATAACTGCGACCAGTGCAAACCAGTCCGGAGCAAAAGATCCCATAACCCCCGGGGAATGCCATGTCACATATAATATACTGATTGACGGGGGTATTCTTCCCGGGACACCAAGCACGGTGGTAGATTTAGTGAACCGGCGCATCATCAGGGAGGGTGCGCTGATGAGAGAGGTCAGGAATTACCTCTCAACAATGGAGTGATGCCGGATGCTGCCACTCAGGCTTCGCGACTTTATTGAAGACGAGGATGGATGGCTTTATGCCGTTGCGGCATATGACAATACAGACCGCGTAGGTTGTATTTTACGGTATATACCCGATCCTGGTGGAGAAAGGGTTGACAGGTCAGGGACCCGTTATCAGAAACTTGATTTCGGACCTGCATTCCAGTTGATCAAAGAGAAAAAACCACAATATCTGGACATTATCCACCGTGTCCCCCCAACCGACGTGAAACGGGTTTTCAAACCGGAAATCGAGCTCGCGGCCATTGCTTCCAGAGACTCCCGTGTGAGAAAACTGATGAAAATATTTTCTGTTCCCGCTTCATTAATGGGCTGTACCGGGTCACTTCTCTGCGGGCTGGAGATAGAATCGTCAGATATAGATTTTATTGTATACGGCAGGGAATGGTTGGTCGCTCGTGAACGACTGATCTCGGCTGTAAAGTCAGGACATCTTGAACCGATGAGTGAAGAACTATGGAAGACCGTATACAGGAAACGGAAGCCTGATATATCCTTTGATGATTTTATTCTTCACGAAAAGCGAAAATGGAACCGTGGCCAGATTGAGGGGACCTATTTTGATCTCCTGTATTCCAGGGGATACGAGGAAATACGCAGTGAAACTTCTGTCAAAGGGGAAGTTCTCGGACCAATGACTATCGAAGCCCTTATAACCGATGCAACGTTTGCTTATGATAATCCCGCCGTATATTCGGTTTTCCATGAAAAAATTTCTCAGGTGCTCTCGTTTACCCATACCTACAGCGGCCAGGCAATCCGCGGGGAGATGATCCAGGCCCGGGGGATATGCGAACGCCATGGGGACGAGTACTGGTTAATCGTCGGTACTACCCGGGAAGCAAAGGGGGAATATATCAGGTCCATTACCCTGTTAGAGCAGGAGAGATAGCCATTCGTCACGGGCAGCCCGCATATCTCAAAGGTGACCATTGAAAAAGCAGGGTATTTTTGAATAGCTGATATCGAGTCAGAAATAGTCTGAAAGCCGGGTAGGTCCCGGGTCGCACCGCCCCTGGTACGGGCATACTTCGCACGGGGCCCGGAGTGTTTTTTTCGGGACTCCCCCTTCATTCATATTCATCAGGATTTTTCTTATTGAATAGAACATTCTCATATCACGGGGCTGGATTTCATAATAGCGGCTTTTTCCACTAGGAATATAATCTATGGCAGCTCCATGCACATCTTTTCCTAACAGTTCCGATAGACACAGGGCATAGCCCAGCACCCTGATCCGATCGCCAGGTGATATACCATAAACCGGTGGTCTCACGGACCGGGTTATTGAAAAATATGGTTCTTCCGTATAAATCCGGTCAATCGTCCCGCAAATGCCGAAGTGATCAGACTTGACAAAAAGATCATGTTCGGATGCTTCTCTCCATTCCTGGCTGTCGCATTGATCAATACACGATTCACAATAAGATTTGTACGAGAGATCGATGCCGGGTGATATCCTGCAGATCTCTTCCCATACCTCATCTCTTTCGATCCTGCCTCCTAGGTGGTAGGAAATCTGTTTACATATGGTATATTCGGAAGGTTCCACCCATGGATTTGATCGGTCAAAAAATACACGGACCGGGCACCGTACCGCTGATGAGAGTTCTGATACAGGTATGAGCCTGCTATTCATCAGAACAGGTCCCCAGGGTGGAAAAAAGAGGATTGAACTGGTTTATCCCTTTACCTCCAGGGGAGAAAAATCGCGAAAACCGTGGAGAAATTGACATCGCGATGGTCTCCCGGGGGTTTTTGAAGGGAATTATGTTGAACAGGAGAACGTGTGGAACGAACGTACCTACCTCATGTAAAATCATCGTTACACCACTTCGGGAGTTATTCCAAGTTCAAGAAACTGGTCCCTGATCTCTTCAAGGCGCCCGTTTTTCTCAGCCAGGGTCATCTTCATGTCCCTAACTACCGACGTTATCTCTTCAAATTTCCCCGGTTCAAGGTTTTCACTTATCGCGACATGCTCAAGTATCCGGAGGAGCCGCCTTTGCACATCGGTGGCCCGGCACAGAGTCCTGTACTCCTTTAATATTTCCGGGGTAGCACCACTCTCACCTGCAATCTGCATATGAGTCTCCATGCGGTCACGTCGTTGGAAAAAACGGTCTATTGCCTCATACAAGGAGCGACGGGTAATCGGTTTATTAATGTAATCCTCAATAGAAAGCCCGAATTTTTCTGCCTCGCCGGGACTCAGTGGTTTTGCAGTCAGCATCATCACAGGGATAGATGCCATTTGGGGGGGGCCCGCTTTTATTTGTTCCAACGTCTGCCATCCGTCCATTGGTTCCATCAGGATATCAAGGAGAACCACATCGGGCCTGTAATTAGTCAGGATTTCAAGTGCCCCTTCTCCACTTGTGGCTGAAAGAACACGATAACCTCCTTGTTCAAGCATATTAACAAAAATATCAACAATCGACTGATTATCATCAACAACAAGGACCGTATACATCATATCCCCTCCACTGTTTCCTCTATGGTTTCAATCCCGGGAAGTTCCCTGATAATTTTTCTTACCTGGCCTAGATTAATCCCCGGGTTGGTCAGAATACAGGCGTATTCATCATAGTAAGGCGCGATGATAATGTTGCCGGCAGGGATCTGGAGTGTCACCTGGATAAAGGGGCCGGTCCTCATGACTGAAGAAAGTCCTTTTGCACTTTCAATCAGGCCTTCAGCCACGTCTACCAGGTTATCAGGATTAATCTCTCCAATCGAAAGGACATTTAATCCGCGCCTGAATATGGTAACGGCAAGGACCCCGGGAAGGTTGATTATCTGCCCAAGGATCAATTCACCGATATCTGTTTCCCTAATTTCCCGCTGTTTCCCAATAGGTCTGATGGGCACCTGTGGAAAAAGGGAGGGATCAATCTCCCCTTCCTGTGATAGTTGCCTATCATGAGATCGTTCAGGGGAAGGCATAATTTCTTTAACAAATGCAGAATATTCTGCCGAATCCATTTCATACAGAGACAGTTCTGCTTCTCCAGCGGACGGTCTGGCCTGATGAGGGCTGGGTTTATCAGTTGTTTCCGGGGATGGAGAGGTGCCAGGAAGTACCGATATCCCATTTCTTACTCCGTTCATGGATTTTTTGGGCACTGAATGATTAGGTGTTCCTTCCACTGCAGATGCAAGGCCAAGCGCAATGGTCATTTCAAAAGCAGTATATTTTCTCATTTCAAACTTGATAACGGGTTGTATTTGGAAATATTCATATGCTGCATGACCGTTAAGAACATTTTGACCATGCCTGAAATAATAAACCAGTGGTTTACCCATATTAATAAGGATAAATCCACTACTTCCCTGGATTGTCACATGTACAAGACCGGCAAACCGTGCGGTGTGTGAGAGAATCCACTGTAGTGAGGCTTTCATCTCCCCGATTGAGGTTCCTTCCGGCAGATTTTTTATCATAATACCGTGGATAATCTATCTCGGTTCTTTTTCAGTTCCATGTTTATCTGGGCAATATTCGCGCTTGGTTTTGCGATTAGCACAATGAATACGTGTTCCTTTAACGGTGCTGATAAGATGATATGGTCCCGGAATTCAATAAATACCATAGAAAGCGGCTCTTTTCCAAGTTTCGAAGCCTTTGATTTCGATTCTTCAAGGATAAACGATATCACTGCAGCAAGCTTGCCA
>JAPKXR010000311.1 GCA_026394715.1 Methanomicrobiales archaeon
ATACAACATCAGGGAAAGCGCCCATTGAATATCCAGCGCACAAGTGGCGAACTGCTTAAAATTGTCTTAATTGATACCGATGGTGAATGGGATAAGAACGCCCCGGCAATCGAGGTGATCGTGAAATGACCAGGAATCCAGACAATAATTCAGAGACGGAGAGTCACATCATGGTAACATCTGACAAGAGTCTGCCTGATCGGGCTTTCGGCATCAGTCACTGTAACGACCCGTCCTGTATCCAGTCATTTCAATTGCATGATGAAGACTTTGACCGTTACACAGGAGTCCGTGAATCCTGTGTAAGAACAATAAAAGATCTGTTCAGGCAATGTCTCCAATGCAAAACCGGCAGAGAACATGATTGTTGCAGGCAAAACAGCGGAGTTTTACCATGATCTTCAATTCAAAATGGTTTGATAATTCCCGGATTGATGGGTTTGCAGTCCTGGAAATTGCGGGGAATTCTGGTGCTGAACGCATGTTTGTCCCGCTGACGAGGACACATCTCAATGGACGTATTGACGGACCACTTGCGGATTTCACCCTCAGCCAGACATTCCGGTATTCAAAGGAAGTTTACCCTTCGACTATCGAAGCGCTCTACCGGTTTCCCCTGCCAGGGGATGCGGCAGTCCTCGATGTGGAAGTACGTTTCGGGAACGTTGTCATCCACACAACCCTTAAACCGCGGGCTGATGCTGAAACTGATTACAATACTGCAAAAAAAGACGAAAAAGCAGCGGTTCTCGTGACCCGGGAATCCCCTGATGTGTTCACGTTAAAAATTGCCGGCATTGTCCCGGATGAGGATGTTGTCATAAAGACGCGTTATATCCAGATGGGTGTGCCGGAGCAGAGAGGGTATTCTTTCCGGATCCCATTGACAACTGCTCCCCGGTATGTCAGGAGTGATGAACGCTATTCCCGCCATGCCAAAGGTCAGCCACTTGCGGTAATCTGTGACCCTGGTCACCGGTTCAGCCTGAACATATCATCAGGAGGAAAAGGAACTCTTCGGAGCCCGACGCACCAGCTTGCTGCCACACAGGAAAATAAAGTTACGCTCTCTGCGGGTGATGTGATGCCGGATCGTGACTGTATTCTTGTCTGGGAACCAGCATCCCATGGTGATGTTCCATCCTGTCAGGTATTTACTGATGGTGAGCCGGAGTTGCATTTTCTTGCTCTTATTACTCCTCCGGAACAAAGCCCGGTCCGGCTTCCACGCGATGTCATCATCCTTGTGGATCATTCAGGGTCCATGAACGGGGCAAAACACGAGGCTGCCGACTGGGCAGTCAAGCAGTTTATCAAGGGGCTTTCCGAGAACGATACGTTCAATCTCTGTCTCTTTGAATCAATTTCATATTGGTTGTCAGAAGAGCCAAAACAAGCCACCAATATATTCAAAGAACATGCCATCCTTTTTCTCGACGATAAACGGAGTGGGGGTACCGAACTTGGCGTTGCACTTGAACAGGCTTTATCGCAACCCCGACGTAAGGGAGCAGTCGCCCGCCATGTCATCATCATTACCGATGGTGAAGTAACGGATACCGGGCGGATATTACAGCTTGTTGATCGCGAGTCAGGAAAGAAGGATATGCGGAGATGCAATATCCTGTGCATTGACTCAGCACCGAACTCATATTTTGTACAGCAGGTTACAAAACGGGGGGGCGGGATTGCAAAGTTTCTTACCAGCTCGCCAGAAGAGGAGGACATCACTTCTGCATTAGATGAGATCCTTTCCTTCTGGGACGCACCGGTTGCTGTTGGTCTTGGTCTGGCGGTCAACCGACCCGGACCCCTCGTCAATAAACGGAAAGTCAGGAAAAGCGATGACGGGAGATCGGTAATTGATCTGGGTGATCTCCCGGCAGGGAAGAACCAGTGGGTTGTTGCACGGGCTGATCCTTCACCGGAACGCGTATCGTTTGAACTGCTGGGTACAAGCCTGCCTGCTTCAACTGTATCTGTAACAGCATCCCCCACGGTTCGTGCCCTGTTCGGAGCCTGGCTGGTAGCCGAACTTGAGGCACTCATGCATGCCGGGTATCCTGAACCTGAATTGCTCATGAACCTTAAGGCTCTCGATTATGATCCGTGTTCAATTACGGGTCAGATAGATAACGCAGTATACGCCGAAAACCGGATGAAAAGCACCATGGATATTGTAAAAAACCTGATCATTGACGAATCCCTCAAATATGGTGTTCTGTCATCAGAGACCGCGTTTGTTGCCCTACGGGAAGAGAATGATCGCAAAGTGGAAGAACAGGTAATCGTACCAAATGCGTTAATCGCCGGGTGGTCTGAATCGTTTATTACTCCCCCAAGGGAGTATCAGTCCCCTAAAAAGGATCTGATACTTCCTTCTTGTAAGATCGTTTCCAGAGATAGACCTTGTGCCGGGGGATTTTTTGATCTTGGTTATAGCGATTTCTCACTCATCCGCCAACTGAATCCCGGATGGATCCTGTTTTCCGGAAAGCCTCAACCGTTGCAGGGGAGATGCCTCATTTTTGATTCAACCCTCCCGGAACATACAGGGACACTTCCGGAAACACTGGTATTGAGAAGCCTGGAATTTTCCTTCAAAGAAAAAGATCCGGTCACTTCGACCGGTGTTGTTCTCCTTCTCTATGTCGGGGACCCGGACGTTCCACGAGTCAGGATCCGGATAAAAGATTTAATGGATCACCATGGTGTCCGACCCCTGAATATCCAGCGCACAAGTTGCGAACTGCTTAAAATTGTCT
>JAPKXR010000060.1 GCA_026394715.1 Methanomicrobiales archaeon
GTACATCGAGGAGGTCCGCCAGTATAATACCATCATGAACCTCCAGTACCTCCCGAGTGAGAAGGAGATACGGCTTATCGTCACCAATTGCCCGGTCTGTATCGATGGTGAGGGGACCGAACGGGAAGACGTATCGGGGTACCGGAACCTCGCCCGGGTTGAGACCAATACTGTCCGGGGCGGGATGGCGCTCGTTCTTGCGGAAGGCCTGGCGTTAAAAGCACCAAAAGTCCAGAAGAACGTTAAAAAAATGAAAATGGATGGGTGGGACTGGCTCGACGAACTGATCAGCGGGACGACGAAAAGTGATTCAGAGGAGACCGGCCAGGCGGGTGTAAAACCAAAAGACAAGTATTTGCGCGACCTCATTGCAGGGAGGCCCGTTTTTGCCTATCCCATGCGGAAAGGCGGGTTCCGGCTTCGTCTCGGGCGGTCAAGGAATACGGGCTTTGCCGCTGCAGGACTGAACCCTGCAACAATGCACATCCTCGGTGACTTCCTTGCGGTGGGCACCCAGATGAAGATTGAACGACCTGGAAAAGCGGCAGGGATTGTGCCGGTCGATTCAATTGAAGGCCCGACGGTCAGGTTAACGGACGGGTCCGTGCTCAGGGTGGATGACAGTACCCTTGCACGGGAGATCATGCCGAGAATCGAAAAAATTCTCGACGTGGGGGAGATCCTGATCAGTTACGGTGAGTTTCTCGAGAACAACCACCTGCTGGTGCCGGGAGCCTACTGCGAAGAGTGGTGGTTGCAGGAGGGAGGGAAAATCCGGCCTGAAAATGAGGTGGAAGCGATAACGATGGCACGTTCCGGTGCCTGCCTGCACCCCGCCTACATGTATTTCTGGGACGACCTCACCTGCCTGCAGGTAAAGACACTTGCTGATTTCATTGCAGAACTCGGATCATTTGCGGATGGCAGCCTCACGATCCCGAATGAGTTCATCTGTAAAGGTATCCTTGAAGAGGCCCTCATCCCGCATACCGTTTGTTCTGACCAGATTGTTATCAGGGACTACCGTGTACCCCTTGTATGCCTTGGCCTTGGCAGTGACCTTACCCGGAATAAGGAATGGGTGGGTGCACCGATGGAAAACTCCCTCGCGCTTGTGACCCACCTGTCTGGTTTTACCATGAGGTCGAAGGCAGGGACGCGTATTGGTGGCAGGATGGGGAGGCCGGGAAAATCTGCTCCCCGGAAAATGGACCCGGCCGTCCATGTGCTGTTCCCGCTCGGGGAAGCAGGCGGGAACCGGCGGTCCTTCCAGCAGGCGTCCATCCATATCCTGGTCGCCAACAAGGACGGGGGCATTATTATTGTCGAAGCTGGTAACCGCCGGTGTCCCACATGCAAGACCATGACGTATAAAAACCAGTGCCATTGTGGTGCGCATACGGACCCCGTGTTCAAATGCCAGAAATGCGGGCACGAGGGCGAGGAGACCGAATGCCCCGGCTGCCACGTGGGTATGACCTGCTCTTCCACCAGCACGATCAATGTAAAAGAGGAGTATGCACAGGCGATATCGCGTCTTGGTATCAGGGAGGACCAGGTACAGCTGGTGAAAGGGGTCAAGGGGATGATCTCCCGGGAGAAGGCGATTGAGATGATTGATAAAGGGATAATCAGGGCACAGCATGATCTCTTTGTCTTCAAGGACGGAACGGTCAGGTACGACATGATTGACCTGCCACTCACCCACTTTCGGCCGGACGAGGCGGGCATCACCGTTCAGCAGGCGATTAAACTCGGGTATGAACGCGACCTTTTCGGGACCCCGCTGGTTGAACGGTCACAGGTGATTGAGCTCCATCCCCAGGACATCCTGGTATCCGAGATCTGTGCCGATTACCTGGTAAAAATTACCCGGTTCATCGATATGATGCTGGTAAAATGCTATAAAATGCCTCCGTTTTACAACGTCCAGACGAAATCAGACCTGCTTGGTCACCTCGTTATGGGGCTTGCCCCGCACACGAGTGCCGGGGTACTCGCACGCCTTGTCGGGTTCACGAAAGCGAATGTCGGCTATGCTCACCCCTTTTTCCATGCGGCAAAGCGAAGGAACTGTTTCCATGGTGATACGGTGATCGAGGTTTATGACGGGGGGTCATGGAAGAGTGTCCCGATACGTCAGTTCGTGTTGGAGAATTTCGATATCAGTCAACCGGGCCTTGACCGCCTCGGGACGTATTATTCGGATCCAAAGGCCTGTTTCTACACAAGGGCGGTTGATACCGGCGGGGTACTGCATATGCGGAAGGTCACGTCCGTATCAATTCACCGGGCACCGGCAGCGCTGGTCAGGATCGAGACCCGGCGGGGTAAGGAAATTGCGGTCACCCCCGATCACGCGATGCTCGTCTGGGATATCGGGTACCTTCGCAAAATTAAAGCGATGGAAGTAAAACCCGGGGATCCACTGCCGGTGATGGAGGGGATGAACATCATTACCGATTACGTCAAGTGCGCTGATCCTGTCCCCTCGCCTGAAGACCGTGTCTACTGTCTCACGGTTGCGGACGACCACACGGTCCTTGCAAACGGCGTGTTCACCGGGCAATGTGACGGTGACGAGGACTGCATTATGCTCCTGCTTGACGGTCTCATCAACTTCTCCCGGTCTTTTCTCCCCGAGACTCGCGGTGGTTCGATGGATGCCCCGCTCGTCCTGACGAGTCGCATCGACCCTGCAGAAATAGACAAGGAAAGTCTCAATATCGACGTGGGGGCATCATATCCTCTCGAGCTGTACCAGGCGGCGCAGCAGTACACTCATCCGAAAGATGTGGAACATCTGGTAGACCGGGTGGAACGCCGCCTTGGAACCCCGGCCCAGGTGGAGGGGTTCTTCTATACCCACAGCACGAGCAACATCTCGGCAGGGCCCGCTGAGTCTACCTATACGAGGCTCGAGTCGATGCTAGATAAACTGAATGCAGAACTGAAGCTGGCCGAGGAAATAAAAGCGGTTGACGAGGATGATGTTGCCGAGCGGGTGCTTAATACGCATTTTATCCGGGACCTCCAGGGCAACCTCAATGCCTTTTCAAAGCAGAAATTTCGCTGTACTAAATGCAACCAGAGCCACCGGAGGATGCCCCTTGCAGGGAAATGTATCAAGTGCGGTGGGAATATTATCCCGACGGTCCACGAGGGCTCGGTAAAAAAATATCTCGTGATGTCTCAGGACATCTGCAAAAAATACGCGGTATCAGAATATACCCGGCAGCGAGTGGAAGTGCTCATCATGTCGATAGAATCCACGTTCGGGACTGAAAAAGACCAGCAGATGGGACTTGCCGATTTCATGTCCTGAAGGCTGGAAAAATATTATCCCTGTTTAGTGGCGCTAAGCCATGGGATGTATGAAAGGGCCCCAGGCCTTGTGAATAATTGCCGGTTCTTGATGAATTCGTCTCCATGGGATCCCCGTGTCAACCGACCTTGCACCGGGTGTTTGGCCGGTGCGATACTTGCGATAAATCCAATTTATCAGGTTGATCTGGTTTACGGTCGAGTCCTGTGAGGTGGTCCCATGTTCCCAACACGGAAAAGGGCCCAACGGTATCAGTACCAGACCTTGTTGGCAGAATATTTTACCTCAAAATCTTTTAGTGTCCGCGTCCAATATGTTCTCGCGCGAGGGTATC
>JAPKXR010000110.1 GCA_026394715.1 Methanomicrobiales archaeon
GGGTTCGTGATCAATCCTCACATGGGTTCCGCAGTGACCCTGATGGGAGACACCCAGACAGACCAGGTAATTGTGTATGTCACGATGGCGTCGGGAAATACGTGTAAGATCATCGATAAAAGCTATCCCTTCCCTGCATAGATGTAAGAAAAAATCTTAGGTGATTCCTTAATAAAGTCCCCCAATAAATACAAGGGTGGTCGAATGGACGAATCTTATAGAGCTACAACAATATGCGATAGATGAAGAGAGTGCCAAAGAATATCTTCGTGCTCAATGGATCCTCAAACGGTCTTTTAGTGTATCCATTATTTCATATCCTGTCATGACTTCAGCCCAGCATGAGATGGGACGGCAGTATATTTTCGATGCCGCATGATGGCGTCCCTAAAATAACTGCCAATCCATATTCGTATACGATTTATTGTGCTTCTGGCTCATTCTCATCGAGCAGTTTCTTCACGAGAGCCGAATCAAGATATGCCCTGACCTCAACAATCTTTTCATTTTCAAACCTGCATACCCAGCAATAGCGGTTGTTGAAGGGGGCTCCGTTTAGTGCTATTGAGAGCGCTTCCAGCTCAACGGCAGCAATCTCACCGGATACTATGACATTTGTCACCCGCAGTCTTACGCCATCACGAAGAACCCGGTTGAGCCGCCCGAATGTGTTTCGGACAAATATCTCACGGTTATGATACGTGCCGGCGAGCGGGTGCGTTCCCATCACTGTCCAGCACACATCAGTGGCGACGTGACGGAAAAATCTCTCCGGGTGTCCAGTCTCCAGATGTGCGAATAACGAGCGTACGTTTTTCACGGTAACAGATTTCATAAGAATCTCCGAATAGTGGATGTTCCGGAATTGGTTTTTGGGATAATCTACATTCTGTTCTTGGTTTTCTTGGAGACCGACTGATCCCCGTCACCGGGTCACAACCATTATAATGCACACAGATCAAAAAACCGCATATGAAACTCCTTCCGTACCTGTTTCTGGCCATTGTGATTATTACCGTCATGGTAGCCGGGTGCACGAGCCCGCAGCCTGTACCGCAACCGGTGGTCACTACTACCCCGGCAACACCGATTGCAACAACTCCTGTAACACCCGCAGTTCCCGTGCAGTTGATACGGGACTGGATCGTCACTACCTTCGGGGTCCAGGATGGCACGGCAGTGACATACCCAACAACGCAGATATCCCTGACATTCAACCCGGACGGAACACTGTATGGTAATGGCGGGTGCAACAACTATAACGGACCGTTCACGTTGACCGGGCAAACGCTTGCGAAAGGATCAGGAATTACAGTTGGCCCCCTCGTCACTACACAGAAGGTGTGCCCGGTATACTCCGCACAGGAAAACACGTATCTCCAGATCCTCCGGAATGCGGTAGCATATGTTGTCGATGGCAACCAGTTGACCATCACGGATCGAACCGGAAATGTGCTGATTTACAAGACCTAGTCGTCTTTGGTGACACCTGTGCAGTACCACACCCGGCTTAATCTTCTTTTTTTTGGCTTCCTTCCTGTAGGATAATTCCTGCAGAATAAGGTAAATGGGTCGACACGTGTCGGTGATGTAAAAAAAGGAGATCAGGTTCTGCGGAAGAGTATCCCGCATGCACCTGCGATAACGAGCGCCCCAAGCGCAACCTCAATTCCCACCGGAGACGGTTTTGTCGTGGGGGTGGTTGTGGGCTGGGGGTTCAGGGTTGCATAAAGCTGGACGGTCTCCCCTGCTGCCGGGTATGCTGTTACGGGTGAAGTATAGGTAACATATCCCGGCATAGAAACTGAATACGTCTTGTAGGGAGTTCCGGTAACATAGACCGGGACGGTAAGGGAGCCCTGGGCGATCGTGCCTACAACCGTGTTGTCGAACGTCACCTGGGCGCCGTTCACGTTGCAGTTCACCTGGTACCAGCCCTGGCTGCCTCCAATAACTGCCGGAGTTGTCGGGACAACCGGGTTCAGCGTTGCATAGAGATCAAGGGTTTCACCGATTGCCGGGACGCCGATCATGTTTCCGGTATATGTTGTGTACCCGTCTTTCTGGACGGTGTAGGTCTTGAACGGTGTTCCGGTGGTGTAAACCGGGACTGTCAGGCTGCCTGCGGAGATTGCCCCTTCGTATGTACTGTCAAAGAAAACTGTTGCGCCGTCAACGTTGCAGATAACCTTGTACCATCCCTGATTCCCACCGATTGGGGCTGCAGAGACGGCAATGGAGATCGTCACAAATGCGAGCAGGGTGATGACTGCTGCTTTAACTATTCTGGAATGTGCCATATCAGTAAACCTCTGATGAATACCGTGTTCTGTCAGATACTATTAATAATTTCCCCGGAGACGGAATGCCTCCTCCAGTCCTATTTATCTGGTACCATTCCCAAATATGAACAAATGAACTGGCATCTCATCGCCGCAGGATCATCCTGCTGCCGTACCTCCAGCACATGTGACCGGAATGGTGAATGATGGGAACCAATGAGAGC
>JAPKXR010000070.1 GCA_026394715.1 Methanomicrobiales archaeon
ACAATGACGGTAATGAAAGAACCAAAAAAAAAACTTTGAAAGCAGGGGGAGAACCAGGTGCAATGCAAGGGGTGGCAGATAAAAATTTATACGTTCGTGCTCCCCATTGGCGAGATTATTGGCCATATTGAGAAAGAGCAAAAGGATGAAACAGGCGAACAATTGAATCTGATCAAGTAGTTACGGAAAGTATATCGCAGGATAACAAAGGGGTGGAGCCGTGGAATACCGGTCCCGTATTCATGCAGGTCATTTTTTTTTAATGTATCATTCTTATTTGTACGATTATATTTTTTCGTCGGGATTTAGTTCCGAGGACTCCACACCACACGGGTTAAAGATCTGCCGGTATTACCATTGAATGGTAAGGGCATACAATAACTCCTGTACCAATTAAAAGGATCGGCAGGAGTGGAGGGAAAGTTTATCCTAACTATCGCCTTACCGTGAGAGCAATTTCAATGATGGGAAATTAATGAATAAATTAAGCCATTTTTCTTCTTAACTGGCAGTTAGTGGGCATGGAACGAATGCAACGCACTAATCGATAGCACGGTGCACTGGGAAAATGAAGAAAACAAAACGGGCCTGAAGGGATTTGAACCCTTGACCTACAGATTAAGAGTCTGTCGCTCTACCGAACTAAGCTACAAGCCCGCGAAGTGCCTCACTATAATGGTTTATCCTCTGGATTAAAACTTTCGTATTACCTTTCCGGGTGTGGGGTCCAACCGGGTAATTTAGAATTGCAGGATTCCGTCAGTTCGTGTATCAAACTTAATATCCTGATGCGTTGCATTGTTTTGTACATGGAAGAGGTCTCGCAGCAGTCTGCCCAGCGTGTCAAGTACGCCGTATTCGGGGCGGGAATTACAGGGTATAATATTATCGTGGAACTCCAGGCAGAAAATGCGGGACTCATGGTGATTGACCGTGATGAACAACGCGTGAAAGAACTGCGTGACCGGCATATTGAGACCATTAAAAAAGAATTCCACGACCGTGGACTCCTGCAGGGTATCCCTGAATTTGAAATTGCCTTTGTCCTTACCGGGGACCATGAGACCAACCTTAGTGTAGTCCGTGCGATTTCAGCACGGTACCCCGCCGCACACATTGTTGCCCGTGCCGTAGACCCCCTTGGAACCGTCGCCCTCGAAACTGCCGGGGCCGAGTTTGTGTTTTACGCGCCACAACTCATTGCCAAAAATGCCCTTTTCCAGATCAATAAACAGCATGCAAATAAGATCTCGCAGCGGCTCTATGCCACCCTTGCCGGATGGGAGGGGACCCTTGGGATTATCACCCATAATAACCCGGACCCTGATGCGATATCCAGTGCGATGGCGCTCACGGCAATTGCACGCAACGCAAATCCGAACAAACTGGACTGCCGGATTTTTTACGAGGGCATCATCGGTCACCAGGAGAACCGGACCATGGTCAACCTGCTCGAGATCAGGATGGAGCGGATGACTCCGCAGCTGGTGGAGGATTGCAACTACCTGGCGCTTGTCGATTGTGCCGGCCCCGGTATCAATAACTCGCTCTCCCCAAGAACTCACGTGGACATTATCCTCGACCACCACAAGGATGGGATGCATAACGAGGCCACCGCCGGGTTTGTTGATATCAGGCCGGGCCTCGGGGCAACGGCGAGCATTCTCACCCAGTACCTGCAGGAACTGGACATCCCGGTTGAAAAGCCCGTAGCGACAGGTCTCCTCTACGGTATCAGGTCGGATACGAAGGACTTCAAACGGAATATCACCCCGCAGGACATGAACTACGCCGCGTTCCTTCTCCCACTTACTGATGCAGACCTGTTGGACAAGATCATGTCCCCATCACTATCCCAGGAGACCCTTGATGTCCTCGGATCTGCAATAAGGAACAGAAAAATCAGGAGCGGGTACCTGTTCTCCAATGTCGGGTACGTCCGGAACCGTGATACCCTCCCCCAGGCAGCTGATCTCCTGATCAACCTTGAAGGGGTCAACACCGCCCTTGTATATGGTATCACTGATGAGGCGATCATCATGTCGGTGAGAAACCGCGACATCCGTCTTCATATCGGCAACGTGCTTGCCGAGGCATTCGGGGATATTGGTGAGGCCGGGGGCCACCCGAATATGGCGGCCGCTACCATCCCGCTCACCTTCTTTTCGAGGGTTGAAAATAAGGACCAGCTCCTTTCCCTCATCATCGATCCGGTACTCCGGAAATTTACGGATATCGTGGGACTAGAAAACGAGGGAAAAAATGAAATTTGATGAATGGGAGCCATTATACGAGGAGATCCTTGCATACTTCTCATTTTGCCGGAAATCTGATGAAGAGTCTGCAGATCTCCTTCAGCATCTCCTGATACGGGATGATATTGATCTGCTCAGGGAATGTTGCGCCGGAAAGAAGGTGACGGTCTGCGGCAACGGACCGAACCTCAACCGGGAGCTGGACCGCATTGAAGGGACGGTGTTCGCTGCCGATGCGGCAGCCCTTGTATTGTTGGACCACGGGATCCGGCCTGATGTGATTTTTTCCGACCTGGACGGGGCTGATGAACGGTTCCAGGATATGAACTGGAAGGGGACTATCATTGTGATACATGCCCATGGTGACAACCGGCACCTGGTGAAGTACTGGGTACCGCGGCTTATCGGGCCGGTTGTCGGGACTACCCAGGGGACACCTATCCAGAATATCTACAATTTTGGCGGGTTCTCAGACGGCGACCGGGCCGTATTCGCTGCAGATGAACTTGGGGCATCCGAGGTTACGCTCATCGGATTTGACTGCGATGACCTTTCTGTCGACCCGGTCAAACGGGGCAAGCTGATCTGGGCACGAAAATTACTGGCACGTATCGGATATGCCTGCTGATGCGTGGATAATCGACGGGTACGTGGACGAACCTGCCTGTCTCGGCGTCCCCCCCTATATCTCACCCTACGTCAGGACTATTGCCGGTGTCCTGAAGGAGCAGAAATTTCGTGTCCACTATTGCACCATTGACCAGGTAAGGGCTGACCCGTACCTCTTTCCGTCAATTTCTAAAGCGGGCCTCATGGTGATGATCGCAGGTGTTACCGTACCGGGGAAATACCTCGGCGGTACCCCGGCCACGCTGACAGAAATACAGCAGGTCGGGCTGCAGATCCGGGGTCCTGAAAAATATATCGGCGGACCGATTGGTTTTGGATACTCACCGGGTGGAGGGGAAAAAGCAATAATACAGGCCATAACAGGTTTCGACCACCTCCTTGTGGGGTCTGCTCCTGAAGCACTCCATTCACACCTGACCGGTGGCAGACCGGAAGGAACGGTAAATTATTCCCTCTCCGACAAATGGAGCATCATCGGGAGTGATATCATCAAAAACCACCCTTCCTTCCCCCATATGATGTGCGAGCTCGAGACAGCGAGGGGCTGTTCACACCAGGAGACGGGTGGTTGTTCGTTCTGTACCGAGCCGTTCTATGGCCCACCAGTTTACCGTCCGGCGAATGGGGTCATTGACGAGGTCGGGTCCCTTTATACCGCTGGTGCAAGGCATTTTCGGCTGGGCCGGCAACCCGACCTTCTCACCTACCAGGCCGGAGGTGGCGAATTCCCCGCCCCTGACCCCGATGCCCTCCGGACTCTATTTGCAGGGATCCGGGAGAAGGCACCAGGGCTCATGACACTGCACATTGATAATATCAACCCGGGGACCATCGCGCGTCACCCCGAGGAGAGCCACGAGGCACTCTCGGTGATCACAAGGTACCACACACCCGGTGATGTCGCAGCATTCGGGATGGAAACTGCAGACCATGAGGTAATCAGGATAAACAACTTAAAAGCCAGCCCGGAGGAGGTAATGGACGCAATCCGTACCGTTAATGCAGTCGGGGCTAAACGGTCTGCCGGTATCCCTGAACTCCTGCCAGGACTCAATTTCATCAGTGGTCTTCCCGGAGAGACGAAGGAGACCTTTGAATATAACCAGCAGTTCCTCCAGGAGGTATTGCAGGGCCGGTGCCTTATCAGGCGGGTGAACGTGCGGCAGCTGATGCCATTCCCCGGTACCCGGGCATATGAGGGCAACACCCTCGGGCTCTACGATGCGAAATTCAGGGCGTTTAAAGAATTTGTCCGGGCAAAATTTGATAGTCCAATGCTCGAACGTGTTTTTCCGATCGGCACCGTGTTCCGGGACATCATCATTGAGGTACAGGGCCCGGTATCCTTCGGGCGACAGATGGGGTCATACCCGATCCTCATCGGAATCCCCCTCAGTTTAGCACCCGGCACCGTAATTGATGCAACGGTCGTAGATTTTGGTATGAGGTCGCTGACTGCATTGCCGGTACCGGTGGATATCAACCACCTGCCAGTTCAGGCACTGAAGTGGCTGCCTGGGGTGGGAAAGAAGAAGGCTGCGATGGTTGCAGCGAAACGGCCCTTTGTTTCAGCTGATTTATTCAGGGCGATCACCGGGGTAACCCCGCTCGACCACTTGGTGGTGTTCCGGAAAAATCCCGGGAGCCCAAAGGGCCCATAAGACCAGAACGAATCATTACCCCGGGTTTCAAATAAAATATCAGATGGATGGAAGAGGTACCTGACCCGGAAAAACGTTACTGCCCGGGGACTACCCACTTCTGATTTGTCAGCCTGATCCGGTCATTGTTTCCCTGGACCACCCGGAGCTTCCTGAGGTCATCAATAAGGGCCTCGAGGTACTCAAACGTGACATGGAATCCTGTCCGTTCTTCCTCCCCCGTGGGATCTTCCTTGTAATAGCCCATTAACCGGACCAGTTCATCCAGTGAAATCACCTTCGCGTCTCCGATTAAGCCAAGCAGAATGTGAATGAGTTGTTGTTTCAATGACACGTGCCGGAGCAGGTCCAGCCGGGAGTCCTCGTCAAACGAAAGGTCAACGAGGCCCTCCGCCAGTTCAAACGGGGTGAAGGAAAAAAGCAGCTTAGGGTCAATCGTGAGAGTATACCGGGTATCGTAATGGGTGTCCATAAGATGCACCAGCCCGAATGGTCTGATCTCTTCATCATCTTCTTCATCCGGCGTCATAAGTGGCCTCGTGATAATGAGATCGGCAGGGTCGATCTTCTTTTTCAGAACGATCCCGCCAACAGCTTCTTCCACAAGCCCGTTCTGTTCGAGGCACTGTATATCATTAAGATTCCGGACGAAATCAAAAAAGGCAGGGCGGGGAATTTCCTTCTGACTTACTTCAACCGAAGATAACATGTCCGATAATTGCGCAGTAAGTTCGTCGGATGTGAAAAGGATGTCTCCCGGTTGGTTCCGGTCCATAATGCCTGATATATAATCCCACATACGTTCGAGTTCGTTCCTCATGATACTCAGCAGGACTCTGATCGGGATCCCTTGTTCATCGACATCATCATCCTCAAGTGAGTCATCATCAAATGAGTCGTCGTCATCGTCATCATCATCAGCTCCAGGGTGAGTCGATTCAAAGTACTCAAGCAGGTCAAAAAACCCGCCAAGACGACCTTCCAGAAGTAGTTCTTCTTGTATTGAGCCTTGGATATTCATCCTGGCAGGACATTTCCTACCTTTAAGGAAATGGATATAATGTTCGGCATCGTCTTTTTCATTGAAAAGAAGCAGTTCCTCAAGGACCATACCTACCAATTTGTCCTGATATGTTAAATCCTGTGCGATATTGTTCCCCGCCTGGTGCCAGATTTTGAAGGGTAATGAGGTAAGGAAAATGATTTTTTTCCAAGAGACTGTAGATTACATCTCTTTTAACTCGATCACCTTCATGATATCTTCCCTCGTGACGATCCCGACGAGTTCGTCATGTTCGATCACAGGGATATGGCCGATATTTTTAACCGACATGATACGGAGTGCATCTTCAACCGGAGCCCCGGGTGGAAGGAAGACGGGGTCCCTCGACATGACATCACGCACCTGCATCGCTTCACGGTCGAGCGGGTTCATTTTATGCACATCTGCAACGGTGATCATCCCGATGAGCACCCCCCGGTCTATGACCGGGAACCCGAGGTGCCGGCTCCCATACATCTGTTCGATTACTTCCCGGACTGGCATATTCAACGGGACACTGATGACAGGCTTCGACATCATATCCCCCACGGTAACGTCCTGGAGGAGGAACTTGTACCGCATTGCATTGGATTCCTGGCTGGCGCCGAGATAGATAAACACCGCGATAATGATAAGGATAGGGCTGAACGTGATGATTGCAACAATACCAAATGCAACGGCAAAGCCCTTTCCAATATTTGCGGCAATCCTGGTCGCCACCGGTAGCGGTTTCGACTTCGCAAGCCACGCACGGAGGACCCTGCCCCCATCCATCGGAAACGCCGGGAGCAGGTTGAATACGAAGAGGATAAAATTAAGCAGGCCGAGGTAACCGAAGAAAAAAACCAGTGTCCCCGCTACGACCCGGTCAGCCACGGCAACATCCGCTGCATACGCGATCCCGGAGCATACGATTGCGACAACGAGGCTCATCAGAGGCCCTGCAAGTGCCACCGGCAGCTCAATTTTCGGGTCGGGTGTACCTTCTTCAATGGAGGAGATACCCCCGAAGAGGAGGAGTGTAATGTTGTTTATTTTAAGTCCGTACCTTCTGGCAAGCAGTGAATGTGCCATTTCATGAATAAGTACACCGGCAAAAAGACCGAGCGAGATCAGGGCACCGAGGAGATACGAGTACACACCAAGGGCAAAAACCGAGGTGTCGACTACAAACGGGTGTAGCCAGCCGAAAACGAAATTGAATGAGTTGGTAATCAGCCCGACGGTTATTGCTATTTGTGTCCCGATGATCCAGGCGAAGAGAGGGATCACGATCAGGAAGGTCCAGTGGATATAGATAGGGACGCCGAACAGCGAACCGATTCTGAATGAACTGTTCATTAAAAGAGTATCTTTTTAACTGTTCTCGTATATATTCATGGATTGATCAGGATGAGAAAACAGATTACTGAAATGTTTGGACTGAATGTCTACACCGAAAAGAGTATTTTTGTCGGTGAAGTGGAAGACATCGTCATCGATGTTGACGGGAAAAAAATTGAGTCCGTTGTTGTGGGAAAACTGAACCCGGAACTCGTCGATATTAAAAATTACAAGGGACTGAAAATTCCATTCCGTATCATTGGAAGTATCGGTGATATTGTCATCATCCGCCATCTTCCGGGTGCATTCAAATCTGAAGAGATGTGATTTTTTGCAAATAATCCAAAACCGTTTCCCATTAAGGGCCACAAAGTAACATCCATAGAAATTATCCAGGCTGACTACGATGAAACAACGGGAACTGTACAGCAATCTCATCACCGTCCCACCCATTTTTGTGAGGATCGATGGACGGGGATTCAACCGGCTCGCTTCGCATCTTTCATTCAAGAAACCTTTTGATGAGTCGTTCCATCGGGCAATGGTCAGCGTTTCGGAGTCACTGGTCACCCACTCAGGGTTGAACCCTGATTTTGCCTACACATTTTCAGACGAGATCAGCCTGTACTTCAGCTCGGTCCCCTTCCGTGGGAGAGTAGAGAAGATTGATTCGATTGCATCATCGTATGCTGCCAGTGCGCTCTCATTGGATATCCATCCCGAAAGCCCCGTTGCGTTTGACGCACGGATCGTCCAGATAACGCCTGAGCTTGCAGCAGAGTATCTGAAAAATCGCCAGCACGAGGCGTGGCGGAACCATATCAATGCCTATTGCCAGGCGGCGCTGATACACGAAGGTATGAGCCCGACGGATGTACAGAGGACTCTTATCGGGATGCCATCGAAAGCACTCCATGAGATGATGTACGCACGGGGTGTGAACCTCGCAACCACCCCGGCATGGCAGCGTCGTGGTGCCCTCGTTTATAAAATACTAAAAAAAGTACACGGATTTAATCCCGTTACCAATGAAACGGCAGATACACTGCGGAGTTCCGTGACCACCGACGAGGAGCTCCCGCTTTTTAATACACCGGAAGGGCACAAATTCTTAATCTCACTGATCATGGAACCCTGATATCCCGATCCTGACGAAAAGGCCTTCAATATCCCATTCTTTTTCAAGTTCCCATCTGCCTTCGGGCACGGTTGGACCACCATTCAAGATCGTCAGCTGTTGTGCCCTGACTTCTTCCATGATCTCGTCTTTCCACTGCGAATTGACAAGGCCATAGATGCGGGAGTCGTTGATTACCACGTACGTGGTGATGAAATCTTCAACATTGAGGTCAAGCTGGCGACGCATCTCCTGGATACGTCGTATTACCTCTCTCGCATTCCCTTCCGCCTCAAGTCCGGGTGTGAGCGCCGTATCGACATACACGGTCGCGTTCTGCATCGGTGCAGAGAAGACCGATTCCGGCAGACCTTCAACAAAGGTGACATGTTCGCCCCCGATTTCAAAGCGGTCATCCCCGGAAACAAGGGTATATTTCTTTCCGGCAAGCGTGGTTTTTCGGACCAGGTTACCGTCAGCGGCGAGGATCAGTTCCTTCACATTCGGGGCATCCCTGCCAAAACCCGGACCCAGGGCCTTCATGACCGGCTCTGCCTTCCATGAGATCCGGTCATAAACACCTTCGACAACCCGGACCTGCTTCGCATTCGCCCGGTCACAACAGAGATCGTTTAACTGTTCGATGGCGGCCCTGGTGTCCGGGGATGTCGTCGCGATAACGCATTCAGACACCGGCCAGCGGAGCTTCCTTTTACCGGACTGCCGGGCGTTTGCCTGTGCTTCATCAAAGGACTGGACAATACTCATCCGGGACTCGATCAAACTGTCAATGAGGTCTGGTTCACTGCTAAACCATGGCAGCATATGAACACTTCCCGGGTCGTTCGGGAGCCGGATATTATCATACATTACCTCGGTAATATGCGGGGTAAAGGGTGCAAGAAGGGTTACCAGTT
>JAPKXR010000072.1 GCA_026394715.1 Methanomicrobiales archaeon
CAGCCCCGGGATACCGGGGCAAGCTGCCGTATACCCCCCCACATTGAAAAAAGCACGCCCCATTACCGGTAGTAGTGCAACGGTGAGGATTGCCACGCACAAACTTGACAAACTGATCGCCGGTTCAGATGATCTCCTTACCACGAGGCTGTTCATCACGCAAAGGATGCAGGAGCTTGAAGAGATGATGACCCGTTTTAGCCATTGGCGCTGGAACCACGCGAGGGTCTCGTCTGATCTCTATGTATTACGTGAGGCCGTAGCAGGCCTTGGGAAATATCCAATGCCACCGGACCTGGTCATTCCACTTCGTCACATCCTCAAATTCCTTGAATACGACCGGGAATTTATGACCTACCTCCGGCATGATCTTGGCGCCCATATCCGGGCAACAGAGCGTGACCGGTCCGCACTGGAGGCAAGTACTTCTGAAATATCTGACTTGATCCACGATGCGGTACTGATGCCTGTTGAGAGTATCATGCTGCCATTTTCCGGTTTCGTCCGTGAGTATTCACGGGTAACAGGGAAAAAAGTCGACCTGGTCATTGAAGGTGAGGATATTGAAATGGACCGGCGTATCCTTGAGTCTCTCAAGGACCCCCTGATGCACCTTATTAACAACAGTATTGACCATGGGATCGAGTACCCCGATATCAGGGCCGAACATAACAAACCTGCACGGGCTACCGTCAGAATAAGAATTGTCCCATTATCCGGGAGTAAAGTCAGTATTGAAGTCTCTGATGACGGTGCCGGAATAGATTGCCGCGAGGTCCGGAATGCAGCAGTGAAATGCGGAATTATCACTGCCGTGGAAGCGGGAAAGCTTACTGATGAAGAAGCGATGTGGCTTATTTTTCAGTCAGGGCTTTCAGTAAACAACGATGTCACCGATATATCAGGGCGGGGCCTGGGCCTTGCTATTGTTGAGGATACGGTTACACGCCTGGGGGGAAATGTAATCCTTTCTTCACAGAAAGGGAACGGCACCAGTATCGCATTGAGAGTACCGGTGGGGCTTGCAACATTCCGCGGGGTGGTGGTAAGGTCCGGTAACCAGAAGTATGTCCTCCCCATGCAGCAGGTACGATCTGTTTTCAGGTCCAGGCTGGACACTGCGGTCTTTTATGATGACCGGCCGGTGATCAATGTCAGCGGGGAAAAAATTCGTCTCATTCGTCTTACCGATGCGTTAGTAATAAAAAAATATCATGAACCGATTGAAAATCCGAAAAGTATCTCCATTATCCTCCTGTCATATGGTGCCGGGCAGATTGCCTGCATGGTGGATGAGGTCCTGCAGGTACAGGAGATCGTCGTACGGCCTCTGGGAAGCCAGTTGCGCAGGGTGAAACGGATCACCGGCGCTGCAATTCTTGGGGACGGGACGGTAGCCCTTGTGCTCGACCCGATTGAGCTGATCCAGGAAGGCATCACTACTGATCAGATAATCTCGGTTCCTGTACAGCTGAATTCGGTTTCCGGCAGAATTCTTGTGGTTGAGGACTCCGTTACTTCCCGGACATATCTGCAGAACCTTCTTGAACAGGCCGGTCATACGGTGACCACTGCCAGGGATGGCCTGGCGGCATTTGCAATGCTGAAGGAAGGTGAGTTTGATATGGTCGTATCAGATGTCGATATGCCAAGGATGAGTGGCTTTACCTTAACGGAAAAAATTCGTGCTGACAGCCAGCTATCCCACCTGCAGGTGGTGCTGGTGACCTCGCTCGACACGAAAGAGGATAGGGCACATGGAATTGCGGTGGGAGCTGATAGTTATATGGAGAAAAGTGGTTTTAAAAAGGATGAACTGGTAACCATAGTACAGCAATTGCTTATTGGGATCCAGTAAGGTACATGCGAAGTTCCCATTGAGGCATGGTGGACAAGGGGTTTTATTCTGGTTGTGTGTACCCACGTATATCTGGCATCCTCATCTCCTGCTGAGCGTTATTCCTTTAAATGAGGCGTGGAAAACTCCAATAATGACCCAATTAACCCCGGATAAGGACCCAGGAAAAAATATTGCGACTGTTCGGAAGAGCCCCGGGGAGCGTAACATAAAAATCCTCGTTGTAGAAGACAGCAGGACACAGGCAGAATATTTACGCCATATATTAAAAAGTGAAGGGTATACGGTCAGCCTGGCTGCAAATGGCCTTGTGGCCCTGCAGGAGATCCAGAAAGACCCGCCGGGCCTCGTACTCACGGATATCCTGATGCCGGAAATGGGCGGGTATGAACTCTGCCGGAGGATCCGAAGGGACCCAGCCACTGCATCAATCCCGGTTATCCTTGTTACCCAGTTATTTGATCCGGTTGATGTAATCAGGGGTCTCGAGGCAGGAGCAGATAATTTCATCACCAAACCGTTTCAACCCCACCACGTATTTTCGCGGATCGATAGCGTACTCCAGATGCTGTCACTTCCCGACCCGGAGGGCCGGTCTGGAACGGGTATTAAGGTCTCATTTGCGGATAGTAATCATACCATCACGGCGGGAAGGGTCCAGGTCCTGATGTTCCTCCTGTCGGCGTATGATCTTGCCGTTAAGAAAAATACAGAACTGCTGGAAACCTATGAGCACCTCAACGAAGTGAACGAAGAACTGAGGCATACAAATGAGGAGCTTTTTAATGAAAATGCCGTCCGTCAGCAGGCAGAGGTGGCACTCCACCAGGCAAACAAGAAGCTCACCCTCTTATCCGGTCTCACTCGACACGATATCAACAACCAGCTTACGGTGCTGATGGGATACCTCGAAATACTCGAAGACAGCCAGCTCGATCCCTTACAGGAGGCGTATTTCCAGGAGGTTTCAAGTGCTGCCAGACGGATCTCGTCTATGATCCGGTTCACCAAGGAATACGAGGAGATCGGTGTCCATGCTCCTACATGGCAGGACTGGCACACACTCGTCGACACTGCGACTACGCAAGCGCCGCTTGGGCAGGTCATGGTGAACAATAATCTTCCAGCCGGAACGGAAGTCTTCGCTGACCCGCTGGTTGTAAAGGTATTTTACAACCTGATGGACAATGCGTTCCGGTACGGTGGGAAGACCACGACCATCTGGTTCACGGCCCTGGAACGTGATGGAAATTATGTCATCGTCTGTGAGGATGATGGCAACGGCGTGCCGGCTGATGAAAAGAAGAAGATCTTCCTGCGGGGTTTCGGGAAGAACACCGGGCTTGGTCTCGCACTTTCCCGGGAGATCCTCTCCATTACGGGTATTACAATTACCGAGACTGGTGAGCCGGGCAAAGGGGCACGGTTTGAGATCCTGGTACCGAAAGATCGGTGCAGATAAAATTTTACCAGGTCCTGCAATGTCCTCCTGAACGATTATTCACCTGGTGTTTTCCGCGGGTTACCCGAAACAGGACCAGACCCTGGCGGGGACCTCCCCGGCAAGTGGCCGGCGATCGAGCTGCACTAGATGGGAATGTTTTGATATAGACTGTGTGACGTCGACCGGATTATACGTGTGAGAGCACATGCCTTGCCGGTAGCAGGGGATATCAATTCCAACATGAGAAAATAAAAAAAAAATCTGCCAACATCATAAAATGTTATGCTGGTCCGGTCTGTTAAGACCCCCCGGGATTACACCATTCAATCAGGTGGGGGAAATACTCTCTATCGCCTCTTCCGCCGCGATCCGGACATACGCGTTGTCGGTCTTTAAGACAAATTCAAGTCCGGGCAGTGCTTTTTTGTCCCCTATTTTCCCAAGTGCTGCCGCAGCAGCAAAGCGAACGTCCTGGTCCGGATCCTTTAGGAGTGCGATCAGCGGGGTCACCGACTGGGATGCACCAATGTTCGCCAGTGCATCCGCAGCAAGGTACCTGACCCAGCGGTCATCATCCTTCAGTGCCGGGATCAGGTAATCGGCTGCCGGTTGCCCGAATTTCTCAAGTTCGATAACTGCTTTCCAACGTTCAATATTCTCTTTGTTTGCAAGTGATGTGGCTGTATTCTTCATTCTAATAACACGGTCCCGCCCATTTGGGCTGATGAGTAATCACCAATGGTATATTATCATTGTTTGCCAGAAATTACTGCATGGCAATAGTGACAGGCAAAGGCTCAAACAGGTTTGTCCGGAAAACAAAACGGTAATTATCTCCGTTTAAAAGAGATTTCCGGTTAATTGTAGTGAAAGATCAGGAAGGTCTTTGTGTTAACACAAGGGGTTGGTGGCCAAACATCCCTGCCCCTTTCATTGCACAGGGGGGCGCTTTGGAGATCTGACATAAACCAGAACCAACCGGCGACATCGCCACCCCTGGCAAGCATACGAAGTGAACTTCTTCCATTGAAATACCGGATTATTTCACCGGACCTTATGAGGTCCTGCGGAAGTCAAACTCACTGGTATCGGAAATATTCCTGGCAATTGTGGATATACCAGAAATCCCGCCGTTTTCATCTCTGATCGGGGACAAGGTAATTGAAACCGCGACAGGGGTACCGTCCTTCCGCACCCTTTTTGTCCGGAAATGTTCAATACGTTCCCCGTTACGGACTCGTTCAAGGAAGAATGGCAATTGGTCCCGCAATTCTGGTGAAATAATTACCCCAATCGATTTTCCTATTATTTCATCAGCACGATACCCGTAGATACGTTCCGCGGCATTGTTCCAGCTGATGATCGTCCCGTCGATCGTTTTTCCAATAATGGCATCGTTGGAAGAGTCCACAATTGAGGCAAGGACTGAGCGGAGCCGATCTAATTCATTTTTCGGGGTCAGGTCTTCATACACTACGAACTGCTCCCCGTTCGCAAGGGTTACTGCGAAAAACCGGACCTGGCGAATGGTCCCGTCTTTGCATGTGACCGGGTATACACGGGACCTGGCCGTTTCAGTGCTTGAATGTGCGAGATCATTTTTCCACGTGGATATCGCCTCATGCCGTTCAATATCATCGGGAAACGCCTTTAAGAACCAGTCCTTCCCGGTTGGAATATCGGCAAGGGTATAGCCGAAGAGGCGTTCGAACCTGGCATTCAGGTACCGGTAATTCGATGCATCATCCATTATTGAAATCGGGAAGGGGGAGAGATTGGCAATCATATGGAACCGTTCTTCACTGGTCCTGATTTTTTCTGCCCGTTCCATTTTTTTGGTAATGTCCCGCCCGACAGACTGGTACTCGATCACCTCTCCGCCAGGACCAAAAATTGCGCGGTCACTCCAGCAATGCCAGACGAGATTGCCATCCGGCATAAGAATCCGGTGTTCAACGAGTTTTACAGGGTTTTTTGGAGTGAGTGATGCCAGGTGTGCTCGCATCACCGCTGCATCTTTCGGGGGCAGGACCACGCTGTGAGGACCCCCGATACAGTTCTCTTTCTGCAGTCCAAAATATCGGCAATAGGCATTGTTACAGAACGTGATCTTTCCATCCGGTGTAAAACGACAGATGAATTCAGTCTGGTCTTCCACGACATTCCGGTACCGGTTTTCACTTTCCAGAAGGGCAAGTTCTGCCTGCCTGCGGTCATGGTTCATCAGGGTAATCGCAACCTGGTCGGCCAGCTGGCAGGCGAATGTGATCTCATCGCTGTCCCAGTGATGTGGGCGGTCAACATGCTCAAAACAGATCACCCCGAGATTCTGCCCGGTGACCCGTATCACTGTATCGAGCATTGAAGTAATACGATTCGGTTTGAGGTAGCCATCCACATATCCCGCCGTGCGTGGGTCGGTCAGTGGATCATCGGCATCGATGTACAACGCCTTGCTTAATGCGTCAAATTCAGGCACGTATTCATGACGTTCCAGTACATCCCCGCTGGAGTGTCGGTTACACGGGGCCTCATACAGGTCGATGCATCGCAGTTCATCTTGATTGCAGTTAAACAGCCATATACTCACCCTTTCCACACCAAGCACTCCTGACGACACTTCCGTAAGGCTGGCGGATAGTCCAGGCACGTCGCCTGAAAAAAGGTATGGTGAGAAAGCGATCGTGCCCAGTGCCTTCTGTTGGTCCCGGGCCCGTTTCAATGCGGCAACACCGTTTTCCTCCAGCTGCCTGCGTTCGGTGATGTCCCTGCCGACAGACTGGTACTCGATCAGGCAACCATCCAATTGGAAGATTGCACGGTCAGCCCATCGCTGCCACCGGGTGCTGCCGTCCGGCATGATGGTCCGTTGATCGATTACCCCAACCGGATGTTCCAGGGTGAGCGATGCAAAGAGCCGTGCAACCTTCTTCCGGTCTTCCGGATGGACTACCGGCTGGAACCGGGTGCCGATGATCTCCTCCCGTTTCATTTCGAAATAGCGGCAGTATGCCTCGTTCACAAAAACGAATGTTCCATCCGGAGTAAAACGGCAGATGAATTCAGTCTGGTCTTCCACCACGTTCCGGTACCGTTCTTCGCTTTCACGGATCGCTTTCTCCGCTTTTTTCCGGTCGGAAAGGTCGACATCGAAACAGAACTGGACGGTGCTCCTCCCGGGAATTTTTACTACGGCGTGGCTCGAGAATACCGGCACAATCGATCCGTCCTTGTGCAGCAGTTCAAGTTCCGCTGACGGTTCCGGGATACCGGTCTCTGCCATACGGGCGATTGCGGTTGTTACGGCGTCACGCGCCTGAACGGGTACAAGCAACTCACGGATATCTTTTCCTATCGCTTCTGCTGCGGTGTACCCGTACATGCGGGTACTTGCCTCATTCCAGTACACGACGGTGTAATCAGGGAGGTACCCCTGCACGGCAACAGAATGCACTCGTTCGAGCAGGGTGCGGAACCTCTCCTCGCTCTCCCGGAGTGCTTCCTCATCCTGTTTCGTTGCGGTAATATCCCTGCCGACAGACTGGTACTCGATCAGGCAACCATCCAATTGGAAGATTGCACGGTCAGCCCATCGTTGCCAACGGGTGCTGCCGTCCGGCATTATGGTACGTTGATCGATTACTTCAACCGGATGTTCGGGGGTGAGCGATGAAAAGAGCCGGGCAATAATTTCCCGGTCGTCCGGATGAATAACCGGTCGGAACCGGGTGCCGATGACCACCTCTTTTTCCAGACCAAAATAGCGGCAGTATGCCTCGTTCACAAAAACATGGGTACCATCCGGAGTAAAACGGCAGATGAATTCAGTCTGGTCTTCCACCACGTTCCGGTACCGTTCTTCGCTTTCATGGATTGCCTTTTCAGCATTTTTGCGGAACGTGATATCCCTGAAAAAACCCTCGATGCCGGTTACATGTCCCTCTGAATCGAAGAGGAGTTGGCTGTTCGTGGAGATCTCCACCGGTGACCCGTCAGGTTTTTTTAATGTAATCTCGTAATCAGAAATTTTTTGTTGCTTATAGAGGGTCTTTAAAAAATTTTCCCGTTCTTCCGGATAAAAATAGAATTTTTCTGCAATATTCTCCCCTATAATTTCGTCGAGCGAATCGTAACCCAGGAGTTTTTGCGCTGATGGGCTGATCATGACAATCATTCCCTCCGGGTCAGCGCGGTAATACACATCCTGGATATTGTCAAGGATGGTACGGTACAGTAGTTCGCTCTCTGAAAGGGCCTTTTCGACCCGCTTCCGTTCGGTGATGTCCGTGTGGATACCAATAAGGCCGATGATCTCCCCGATGTCATCCCTGATCGCATCCGCGTGGAAATTCACCTCGAATTTGTGTCCCCTTTTGGAGACCATGGTGATCTCGCCGTTACAGGAGTTCCCCTGCATAATAGTATCGAACACTTCATGCCCTTTCCGTGTATCTGCATATAGAACGACGGGACCGAGCGGCCCGGAGAGTTCTTCCGGTGAATATCCGAACATCGTGGTAAAGGCAGGGTTCTGGTAGATATGACTGCCATCGGGTGTTGCGATCCCAATGGCCTCGCTGGAGCTATCCACTGCTTTCCGGATGCGGGTCAGGGTCTCCTCAATCTGCTTCCGTTCGGTAATGTCACGCCCGACAGACTGCCACTCAACCAGGGTCCCGGTATTGTCAAATATACCCCGGCTGCTCCATATGTTCCAACGGAATGTCCCATCGCGATTTATCACCCTTATTTCGATTGTATTGGTTGATTGATCAGGGGTTAACCCGGCCATTTTTTCCATGGCAAGAGGGAGATCTTCAGGAAAAATGTAGGGGAAAAAGCTTTTTCCACAGACATCACTGCACGAAATACCGATGAATTGTGCCAGTGGTTCATTGATGAAAGTAACGGTACCATCAGGACTTCCCCGGCAGATAAAATCTGTCTGGTCCTGCACGATCCCACGGTAGCGGGCCTCAGAGACCATCAGGAATTGTTCAAACCGGATCTGTTTCGTGATATCTTCACCGATAACC
This sequence comes from Methanomicrobiales archaeon, assembly GCA_026394715.1. GTDB lineage: Archaea > Halobacteriota > Methanomicrobia > Methanomicrobiales > Methanospirillaceae > CAIKOD01. The sequence continues at coordinate 8,339 of JAPKXR010000072.1, forward strand.
GTAAGGCCCTCTTCCTGGTTATCGAATACCGTTGGAATAAGGCGTACACGGTAATGGTGTTCTTCATTATTCGATGTAATGGAGAATTCCCGTATAATTTCCCCGCTTCTCTGGATCTCATCAAAAACATCCGGAATAGCAAGACGTTCGATGAGGGGGGATTTTATCTTCTCAATCCGGTTCCCTGCAAGGTCTTCCCGGGAGAGGCCCAGTATCAAGAGTGCGTTCTCGTTCGCATCCAGTACCCGCATCTCGCTATCGATCAGGATGATGAGGTCGGTGGAAAATTTTACCAGGGCAGAAACCGGCATCCTCTGGGAAATGGTGTAGACCTTTGCCGGACCGTACGTATCGAGATTTACATCACCCGATATGAGGAGGATCTCCAGGTATTTTGCTGCTGAATTCCGGTTCAGGAGCAATTTCTGGGCGATTTCAGTAATGGTGAGTCCTTTGCGATGAGACCGAAGGAGGGTTTTGATCTTTTTAATTGTCTCCTGCCGGTTATCCATTAATGGGAGCGTGTAGTATTACGGTTAAAATAATCTGCGATAGAATTCGGCTACAAAATCGTTACTTTAATTTAATTTGTAAGATAATTAAGCTAAAATCTATTTTTCTATGGTGTCGTATTTTTTCGGATGTGATGAATGCCATTTGGTTTCCTGAGAACAGATGGCGATTCCTGTCATAATTGCCTGGCATTTTTCGATACAGGATACCTGCCCGGGAATGCGCGGGGTTACACCTGTTGTGAGAATGCTGCCCGGGAACTGGTAATCCCGTTTTAGTTTTCTGAAAATACATGATGGCCCAATGATGTTACCCAATGATTTTTTGTCTCCGGACAAATCTACTACGGGTCCTGATATATATGACCGGTGAGGGAGGGAGACCAGGGGCGTCCCTAAAAAAACTGCCCGTTTCCTCACGCCCCCGGTGGACGGGTTATTATCCCCCCTGAAAGATTTCCTTCATCAGCGCCCCGAACGTTGCTTTGCGTTAGAATCCGGCCTCTCTCTGGTTATGATACGGTTACTGCGGACTCCTTGTAGCCGGAAAGAAAAAGTGTACCCTATTTGGAGTCCCTTGAAAAAAAGACAAAAAGTACAATTGGGACCAGGTAGAGCTCGGTAATGGGAATGCTCCCAAAGGACCCGTCCCACCCGTCAATGAGAAGGCCGGCAACGGCCGTCGCAGGGAAAATGAGCATGCGCAAGAAAAGATTCTTTATTGTTTTTTCGGAGATTTCCGGGAGAACGAGCTTCTGGTGATGCGAGGCGTGTCTCCAGAGTGTGGCCATCAGAAGTCCGGTACATAGGATATTTATATGGAATAATACCCCGTATGGCATGGGCATGTCTGAAAATGTCCAGAGAAGTGAAGTTAACGGGATAAATATGATTGAAAGGATGAAGCCGAAGGATACATAGACAAAAAAACGGTCCAGGTGCCGTATACTCCGCATCATCTCGAAAAACAGGATGTAAAAGACTGCAAGAATGCCGAAGGTAAAAATAAAATTGCTCGATTCGGAAGAGATTTGATCAACATATGTAGCAATGAATGAAAAATCTTCTGCGTTGCTTACTGAAGGAAGCGGGATATTGTTCTTCACAATCAGGGTCATTACAAATGCAAAGACACCGTTCATCAGGATCTCAAACATGTCCTGTGGAACCGCTCCTTTGCAGAAGGTGCAGGAGCCGGAGTCCTCGTGTTTTTCAACCATTTCTGAACCTTCGCCGGTCATGATGACCCTCTCCGCTTGATACTTTCTCTGTTCCAGGAATAGAGGGATGTTAGCGCAAAGGCGAGGATCGTGATAAAATACACACCTTGCGTATAGGGGAGGTCGAACAGCGAAAGCACGGCACCGCACATTGCAGTTACCGGGATATAAAGCATTTTTATCCTGTTACACCGCACCTGCCGGGAACCGATACCTGGTATCTGAATTCCCGGCACCCGGGAAATATGCCACCATTCGAGGAAAAGCAACACTCCGATAATCAGCATGTTAAGATTGAAAAGGAGTGGAAAGACGGATTTACCGGGGTAAATCACGTTAAGATGGCTCGATATGGGGATGAAAATTACCATCATTAACGTCGTGAGATGGAGGTACAGGTAGGCCCGGTCAATTTTTTGCAACTGGTTGAAGATATGAAACAGGACT
>JAPKXR010000179.1 GCA_026394715.1 Methanomicrobiales archaeon
AGGAAAAATTTGATGCCATCATATCCGATTACCAGATGCCGGGAATGGATGGCATACAGTTCCTTGTCGAAGTAAGGAAACGCTTCGGACCAATCCCGTTCATCCTGTTCACCGGCAGGGGCCGGGAAGAGGTTGTCATCCAGGCAATCAACAGCGGAGCGGACTTTTATCTCCAGAAAGGCGGCGAACCGGGTGCACAGTTTGCGGAACTGGCCCACAAGATCAAGGCGGCGGCATCCAGCAAAAGGGCGGATGATTTGCTCCGGAAGAGCGAGGAGAAATACCGGCACTTAATCGAACATTCGAATGAAGCAATCGTTGTTGCGCAGGACGGGATGCTGAAACTGGTCAATCATAAAACGATCGAATTCACCGGGCATTCAGAACAGGAACTCTTGTCCATGCCGTTCTCTGCGTTTATCCACCCGGATGACTGCGCCATGGTAGCGGAGCGGTACCAGAAGCGGATGAAGGGAGAGGTGGGTCCATCCCGCTATGCCTTCCGGCTGAGTTCAAAGGACGGGAGCACCCGGTGGATTGAATTGAGCGTTGTCGTGATAGACTGGGATGGGCGCCCGGCCACGCTGAATTTCTTAACCGATATCACTGAGCGGAAGCGGGCAGAAGACGAACTCAGGTTTTCAGAGAGAAAATTTGCAGCAGCATTCGAAGCAAGCCCTGAACCAATTGCCATCACCGATATCCTGACCGGTACTATTCTGGATATCAACCGTGCATTTGAAGAATGGTCAGGGTTCTTGCGTAATGAGATGATGGGTAAAACTACAAGAGACCTGAATTTCTGGTTACACCCAAAAGAACGGGATGCAATTTTGACGATGTTGAATTCGCAGGGAATTGTACACAAAAAAGAAGTTACACTCAGGACAAAAAAGGGAGATACCCGGAATATTTTGTTTTCTGCAAAGATAATTGAGAGCGAAGATAAGGCCTTCATGCTCTCGCTGGCAGATGACATTACCGAGCGCAAGCAAGCGGAGCAGAGGCTGCAGGAGAGTGAGGAGAGTTATCGCGGGCTCTTCAACACCATCCGGCAGGCGATCTACATTCTCAATCCGGACGGCACTTTTGTTGACGTGAATGAAGGTGCAGAAGCAATGTACGGCTATACCCGCGAAGAGTTCATCGGCAGAACACCGGAGTTCCTCTCGGCGCCGGGAAAGAATGACCTGGCAGCAGTAATGGAGTCCGTCAGAAAAGCGTTTGCCGGCGAACTCCAGGTGTTCGGATTCTGGGGCCTGCGCAAGGGTGGGGAAATGTTCCCCAAGGATGTCTACCTCTACAAGGGCACGTACTTTGGAAAAGATGTGATTATCGCTGTTGGTACAGATAACACCGATCGTAAACGGTCGGAAGAAGCACTGCAGGAGAGCGAAGGGTTGCTCAAAACCGTAGTGACCAATCTGCACGGTATTATCTTCTCCGTTGATAAGGAAGGGATCTTTCTCCTCTCTGAAGGCAAGTCTCTTTCATCGTTGGGACTTAGGCCCGGGGAGGTTGTCGGGCAATCGGTATTTGATGTTTACAAAGATGTACCAGAAATTATTGCAGGAATGAAAACCGCGTTATCAGGAAAAACCTGGTCTGAAATCGTTCATGTGCAGGATATTTTCTTTGATACGTTTTTAGCTCCCATGATCGATAGTTCGCAGAAGGTTGCGGGTGCCGTGGGTATAGCCACTGACATTAGCGATCGGAAACAGGCGGATGAGATGATACGGGAGAGCGAAGAACGGTTCCGTGGACTTGTTGATACGGTCACCAGCGGCGTTGCCATCTACGAAGTGAACAACGACGGGGCATCCGGCAAAGATTACATTATTAAGGATTTCAACAAAAGGGCACTGGAGATCGAGGGCAAAAAGAAAGAGGAAGTGGTAGGTAAGAGTCTCTTTGACCTGCGCCCTGCCATCGATGACTATGGACTGATTCCGGTGTTTCAGCAGGTCTGGAAGACTGGTGTTCCCGCCTTTTTCCCCCAGAAAGTCTACATAGATGAAAAATATTCCAATAGGTACGAGAACCGCGTGTTCCGGTTGAAAAGCGGTGAAATTGTCGCCGTATATGATGACATCACCGAGTGCAAACGGGCGGAAGAGCGGTTAAAGGAGAGCGAGGAAAAACTCAACAGTATTTTGAACAATATTACCGATGTGGTCTGGTCTTTATCCTGGCCGGATCTGAACGTCCACTATATCAGTCCATCGGCGGAACAACTCTACGGACGAGCCTTGCAGGAGTTTATCGATACGCCCTCCTTATGGGAAGAGATCGTGCATCCTGATGACCGGTATCTGTCGCAAAAAGCATTGGAAGATTTGCAAAAATCCGGATCTGCCGTGAGAGAGTGTCGCATCATCCGGCCCGATGGAAGCATTGCGTGGATTCATGACCGAAGTAAATTCATCTTTGACGGGCACGCAACTCCGGTAAGAGCGGAGGGGATAACTTCCGATATCACCGAACGCAAAATGGCAGAAGTGGCACTAAAAGAGAGCGAAGAACGTTTCAAAAGTTACATTGACAATTCACCTGAAGGGGTTTTTATCACGGATGAAAGGGGTTGCTATCTTGAAGTCAACCCTGGTGCCTGCAGGATTACCGGGTACGAAAAGGATGAACTTTTGGGAATGCATATATCCGACATCCTGCCGCCAGAATCAAATGAAGCAGGTTTAATGCATTTTAAAGAACTTATCGAATACGGTCATGCATTTGGTGAACTACTCTTCAGGCATAAGGATGGCTCCCTGCGGTACTGGTCGGTTGATGCGGTCAGACTAACGCCCACCCGCTTTATTGGGTTTGTCAAAGACATCACCAAGCGCAAAGTGGCAGAAGAAGCACTTGCCCTTGCAAACAAAAAACTCAAACTCCTCTCCGGTATTACCCGGCACGATATCAGCAACCAGCTCACGATCCTCATGGGATTCCTCACCATTCTGCAAAAGAAGCAGCCCGATCCAACCCTCACTGAGTATTTCGGGAAGGTGTCTGTCGCGGCCCAGCGGATCACGAACATGGTCCAGTTCACCAGGGAATACGAGGAGATCGGTGTCCACGCCCCCACATGGCAGGACTGCCGCACACTCGTTGACACCGCGGCTAAACAAGCCCCGCTCGGAAAGGTCCTGGTGAAGAACGATCTCCCTGTCAGAACAGAAGTGTTTGCCGATTCGCTGATTGTCAAGGTCTTTTATAACCTGTTGGACAATGCGGTGCGATACGGGGGGAAGATCTCAACCATCCGGTTCTCTGCCCTGGAATCCGGGGATGTTCATATCGTTGTTTGCGAAGACGATGGGACTGGTATCCCCGCTGATGAGAAAGAGAAGATCTTCGTGCGTGGATTCGGGAAAAATACCGGCATGGGTTTGGCCCTTTCCCGCGAGATCCTGTCCATCACCGGGATCACGATTACCGAGACAGGGGAGCCGGGCAAGGGAGCCCGGTTCGAAATGACCGTGCCGAAAGGTATGTGGCGTTCGACGGAGAAAGGGATATGATGCCAGATACACTACGGGTCCTCTACGTGGATGACGAACCTGACCTGCTCAGTATCGGCAAGCTGTTCCTTGAGCAATCCGGAGATTTCACCGTAACGACAGCACAACGTGTTACCGAAGCGATCCGTCTGCTTGAACAGGAGAAATTCGATGCCATCGTTTCCGATTACCAGATGCCAGGGTTGGACGGCATCCAGTTCTTAGTGGAGGTCCGGTCCCGCCTCGGACCGATCCCGTTCATCCTGTTCACCGGCAAAGGCAGGGAAGAGGTGGTCATCCAGGCGATCAACAGCGGAGCAGACTTCTATCTCCAGAAAGGAGGCGAACCGGGGGCACAGTTTGCCGAACTGGCCCACAAGATCAAGGCAGCGGCATCCAGCAAAAGGGCAGATGATGCGCTGCGCGAGAGCGAGAAACGTCTCCATAGTTACATTGATCATGCACCCGATGGTGTTTTTATCGCCGATGAAACAGGCCGCTACCTGGACGTCAATCCTGCTGCCTGCAGGATTACCGGGTACGAAATGGAAGAACTTTTAATGATGCATATACCGGATTTGCTGGCGCCTGAATCTCTTCTGGCGGGTGCAAAGGACTTCAAAGAAGTCATTGAATCGGGTCATGCGTGTAGTGAATCATTATTCCGGCATAAGGACGGCTCCCTGCGGTCCTGGTCGGTTGATGCGGTCAGGCTGTCGCCTACCCGCTTTATTGGGTTTGTCAAAGACATCACCGGGCGTAAACTGGCGGAAGAGACACTGAAAGAGAGCGAGGCCCGGTACCGCGAATTTTTCACCACTTCACGGGACAGTGTATTTATTACGTCGCCAGAAGGTCGATGGATAGATTTCAACAATGCGTTAGTGGAGATGTTCGGGTATGACAGCAGGGAGGAAATTTCTGAAGTAAAAGTCCCTTCAATCTATGCAAACCCCGAAGAACGCACTGCATTTCTTGACATTATTGAACGGAACGGCTATGTTCGGGAATATCCCGTGCAGTTATTACAAAAAGATGGAACGGTCATTGACACTATTATCACCGCGGTGCCTGTTCGAAAACCGGACGGTTCCCTCAAAGCGTTTATTGGCACTATCCGGGATGTTACCGGGTTGAAACGGGCGGAGGGGGAACTCCTTAAGAAAAACGAGGAACTCAACGCTTCCTATGAGCAGATTGCTGCAACCGAAGAAGAACTCCGCGCCAACCTGGAGGAAATGACATCGCAGGAACGGGCACTGCAGGAATCCAGGAAGGAACTTGCGGATATTATTGAATTCCTTCCGGATGCTACGTTTGCCATCAACACCAACGGGAACGTTATCGCCTGGAACCATGCCATGGAAGTCATGATGGGAGTTGCGCAGGCTGACATGCTCAACAAAGGGGACTATGAGTACTCCCGCCCGTTGTACCGGGAAGCCAGACCGATCCTCATCGATCTTGTTCTTAACTATGATGAGAAGGTGGCGGAAAAATACCCTGGCATCAGGAAGGATGGCGACCGGCTTACCGCTGAAGTATTTATCCCCCATCTCCATGACGGCAGGGGGGCCTACCTCTGGTTTACTACCTCACCCCTCTACGATCCACAGGGAAAGATCTCCGGGGCCATTGAATCCATCCGGGAGATCACGGAACATAAAGAACGGGAACTAGCACTGAACAAGAAAAACGAGGAACTTAACGCAGCCTTTGAGGAAATAGTCTTAACCGAAGAAGAACTGCGGCAACAGGTTGAGGAGATCGCAATTGCACGGCAGGAGCTATTCGAGAGTGAGCAGCGGTACCGGAATATTATCGAGGACCAGACCGAGTTCATCTGCCGGTTCCTGCCCGATGGCACGCATAAATTTGTGAATGATGCCTACTGCCGGTACTTCGGGGTAGCGCGGGATGCCGTCATCAGCCACCGGTTCACGCCGGTCCTGCATGCCGAAGACCGGATTGCAGTTGCCCGTTTTTTCGCCTCACTCACCCCGGACAAGCCGGTCGGGACGGTCGACCAGCGGATCCTCATGACGGATGGAACAACCCGGTGGCAGCGCTGGAGTGACCGGGCCATCTTTGATGACAAAGGGACCGTGGTTGAGTACCAGTCTGTAGGCAGGGATATTACCGAATATAAACAGGCGGAAGAAGATCTGCAAAAGACGGTTACGGAATACCAGGACCTGCTGGAAAACATGTCTGATGTGTACTACCGGAGCGATAAGTCGGGAAATCTTATCCGTGCGAGCCAGTCGTGGGCAACCCTGCTGGGGTACCCTGACGTGTCCGAATGTATCGGGAAGAACATTGCCGCTGCGTTCTATGCAAACCCGGAGAACCGGGAATCTTTCCTTGAAGAAGTAAAGCGGACAGGTTCCGTTACCGATTATGAAATTGTATTAAAAAAGAGAGATGGATCATCTGTTACCGTAGCAACCAGTAGTTACCAGTATGTTGATACGGAGGGGCATGTTCTGGGTATAGAAGGAACATTCCGGGACACCACCGAACGCAATAAGATGACAGAATGCTTAAAGGAGGCAGAACAGCGACTGACTGATATTATCAGTTTCCTCCCTGACGCCACCTTCGTCATCGACGGCAAGGGAACGGTGATTGCATGGAACCGGGCAATCGAGGAGATGACGGGGGTTTTGGCAGGGGATATGATCGGGAAGGGCAATTATGAATACGCATTGCCTTTCTATGGTGAACGACGTCCCATCCTGATCGATCTCATATCCAAGGATGATGCAGACCTGGAATTGAATTATTCCACCGTGCGGAAGGACGGCAACACCCTTACCGCCGAAACGGGCATCGCTCACCTTGACGGAAAAAACCTCATTCTCTGGGGTAAGGCAAGTCCATTGTACGATTCCGGTGGTGAGGTGATTGGCGCGATCGAATCCATCCGGGACTTCACGGAACGGCGGGTGCTTGAGGATTCCTTACAACTGGTGAACAAGAAACTCAACCTGATGAGTTCGATCACCCGCCACGATATCAACAACCAACTGACGGTACTCGTGGGGTACCTTACCATTCTGGAAAAGAAGCAGCCTGATGCAACTCACAACGACTATTTCCAGAAGATAGCAACCGCTGCACAGCGAATCACCTCGATAATCCAATTCACAAAAGAATACGAACAGATCGGTTTACATGCCCCTGCCTGGCAGGACTGCCACACGCTCGTGGAGACGGCAGCAAAGCAAGCCCCTCTCGGACAGGTCGTGGTGAAGAACGATCTCCCCGCCGGAACAGACGTGTTCGCCGACCCACTGGTCGTCAAGGTCTGTTACAACCTGATGGACAATGCGGTGCGGTATGGCGGGAAGATCACAACGATACAGTTTTATGCCCTGGAATCCGGTGATGACCATATAATCGTCTGCGAGGACGATGGTGACGGTGTCCAACAGAAAGAAAAGGAGAAGATCTTCGAACGGGGATTTGGGAAGAACACCGGGCTCGGCTTAGCCCTTTCCCGGGAAATCCTCGATATCACCGGCATCACCATCCGTGAGACCAGCGAACCTGGCAAGGGTGCACGGTTCGAAATGACGGTGCCGGAGGAGGCATGGCGGATGGTTGGGAAGGGAGACTGAAATGATAGCAGGGAAAAAGAAACTGAGAAAAAATAGCGGTGATGGTATCGTTCCGGCATCACAGGGTATCGGATTGTCTCTTATCCCTCCTGCATTCCTCGCTGACCTGCGGCACCTCATAATAGAGAGACGTCCCGGGGTTGCCGTCACCGGTACTATCGGTATGACACTGCTCTATTGGCGGGTTGGTAGAAGGGTACGACGGGAGATTCTTCGCAATGAACGGGCAAGGGTACGGTGAGCAGATTTGCAAGCCCTGAGTGCGCAATTGAAAGCCGGGTTTGGCGAAGGATTTCTGATCCGTAATTTTTTCACCATGATCCGGTTTGCGGAGGTATTTCCTGATGAAAAGATTGCCCGATTCCTAATTCCATTCCTGAGCTGGACGCACCACCGGCAGATTATCCATCGCGAAGATACCCTGAAACGAACTTTTTACGTGGAGATGTGCCGACCCGGGCGTTGTAGTACACGGACGTTGCAACAGAAGATTGATTCGATGCTTTTTGAGCGGACGGCACGTTTAAAGAAACCGAAACTTCTTGCCAGCCAGGAACGTTCTGCACACCGCGAGGAAGATCGGATGATACCTGGTCTGGTCTTCCGGGATCCCGGTATTCTTGATTTCCTAAGGCTCCAGGATACGTATAGTGTGGATGATCCCGAATCCGCCATCCCGCAGGAGATGGAGTTGTACCTGCGGTGGCTCGGGGAGCATGCACGGGAAACCAGCGAGGGGCCTCCTCTTGGATTGATTCTCTGTGCTGGTGCGGACCATGAGCAGATTCGCCTGCTTCAACCGGATAAATCCGGTATTCATATCGCCGGGTACCTGACCGAACTCATGCTCCGCGAAGTTCCGGAGAAGAAACTCAGGGCAGTGGTGGCGATAGCAAGGGAGCGGCTCGCTGCACGCACGGTGGGGGAACTGATAATTGTGTCGGACGGTCTGTGGCGAAGAGCGCGGAAGGGCGCACGGTTCGGGATCACGGTGCCGGACGGGGCGTGTCATTCAACAGAAAGGAGTGCATAATGGCAGATCCACTCCGTGTTCTCTACGTCGATGACGAACCCGACCTTATCAGTATTGGCAAGCTCTTCCTTGAGCAGTCCGAAGATTTCACCGTAACGACAGCGATAAGCGCACAGGAAGGGATACGATTGTTCGAACAGGAAAAGTTCGATGCGATCATATCAGATTACCAGATGCCAGAGTTGGACGGCATCCAGTTCCTCGTTGAAGTCCGATCACGCTTCGGACCGGTCCCGTTCATCCTGTTCACCGGCAGGGGCAGGGAAGAGGTGGTCATCCAGGCGATTAACCGCGGAGCTGACTTTTACCTCCAGAAAGGCGGCGAACCGGCCGCACAGTTTGCCGAACTGGCCCACAAGATCAAGCAGGCGGCATCCCGGAAAAGGGCGGAAGAAGCGCTGCTCAAAAATACCGAAGAACTTCATGCGGCCAATGAGGAACTGACGGCTTCACAGCAGGAACTCCGAGCCAATTTTGCCCGCCTGGCACTGCAGGAACAGGCACTGCAGGAATCAAAGCGGGAACTTGCTGATATTATCGAGTTCCTCCCGGATGCAACGTTTGTCATCGACCGGGGCGGTGTCGTCATTGCGTGGAACCGTGCGATTGAGGAGATGACGGGCATCAGCAAGGGGGAGATGATCGGCCAGGGAGACCATGCATACACGGTCCCTTTCTATGGTGAACAACGGCCACAACTCCTTGAACTTATAGACCTGGACGACGAGGAGTTACAATCCAAATACCAGTATGTTACAAGAAAAGGCACCACACTGTATGCCGAAGTCTTCACCCCTGCATTATACGGGGGCAGGGGGGCATACGTGTGGGCGACAGGATCGCCCCTTTTTGACGTGAACGGGGAACGTATCGGGGCTATCGAATCCATTCGTGATATTACCGAAAGGGTACAGGCTGATCTGGCGCTCCAGGAGAGCGAGAAAAAGTACCGTGATATTTTTGAACATTCAGTAACGGGGCTATTCAAGACAGCACCTGGCGGCCGGATGATCGATGCGAACGATGCGCTTGCCAGCAGGTATGGATATTCCAGTGCAACGGAACTCCTGCAGGCAGCAATAAACGTCGGGGAATTATATGACAGCCAGGAAGACCGGGAAGAAGTGCTCCATATTCTTGCAGAAAAAGGGATAGTAGAGAACTATGAAACACTTCACCGTAAACGTGACGGGACCACGTTCTGGGTATCGATAACGGCACGGACTATCCGGGACGCGGATGGTACCGTTCTCTTTTATGAAGGCACAAACATCGATATCTCAAGGCGCAAAGCGGCGGAAGAAGCGCTTCTTAAAAATACTGAAGAACTCCATGCCGCCAATGAGCAATTGACTGCAGTTGAAGAGGAACTCAAAGGCCAGTTCAATTTACTTGCAGAGAGCGAAGGGCGTGTCAGGCAGAAACTGGAAAGTCTCCTTGCACCATTCGGAGACATCGGTACGCTGGACCTCGGGGACATCATAGACCCGCAGGTACTCCAGCGGCTCATGGATGATTTCACCCGGCTGAGCGGCATGGGAATGGCGATTCTCGACACGAAGGGAAATGTGCTTGTCGCCACCGGCTGGCAGGAGATCTGCACAAAATTCCACCGGGTCAACCCGGTGACAGCCGGGTTCTGTACTGAAAGCGACCTCCACCTGGCAAAAAACATGAAGCAGGGCGAATATGTTGCCTATCACTGCAGAAATCATCTCTGGGACGTAGTAACCCCGCTCTATATCGGCACTAAACATATGGGCAACATCTTCACGGGCCAGTTCTTCTATGACGATGATATTGTTGACGAACTGGTTTTCATCCGACAGGCAGAGGAGCACGGGTTTGACCGGGACACGTACCTTGCAGCGCTTCACCGGGTTCCGAAATTCAGCAGGCAGAAAATATCTGAGCTGATGGACTACCTGGTGAAGCTGACCGCTTTTATTTCCCTGATCAGTTACCGTAATCTTGAACTTGCCCGTACGGTTACAGAGCGCAATATCCTGCTTACTTCGCTGCAGAACAGTGAAGGTAAATTCAGGACACTTGTTGAGAACATTCCTCAAAAAATCTTCTTAAAAGACCTGGATTCCCGCTATGTCATGGTTAACGAAATTTTTGCCCGAGACCTCGGTATTTCGCCAGAAGAGATGGTGGGTAAATCGGATGCCGATTTATTTCCGGATGAGCTTGCAACCAGGTACCGGGAGAATGATATCAGGGTATTAAAAACCGGAAAGACCGGGGAGTTTGAAGAGCGGTACCTCGCGGATGGAAAAGAGACCTGGGTCCACACCGTCAAGACCGTCGTAAAAGAGGATGATGGAAAAGTCGTTGGCCTGCTCGGCGTTTTGTGGGATGTTACAGGCCGCAAGCGGGCAGAGGAGGCACTGCGCGAGAGTGAACAGAAGTTCCGGGTTATCGCTAACCATACCGTGAACTGGGAGTCATGGTTCGGAGCTGATGGGAAGTATATCTGGGTGAGTCCATCAGTAACACAGTTTACCGGATATTCAGATGCAGAGATCCTTGCATTGCCCGATTTCATCTCAACCGTGATTGCAAAAGAAGACCAAATCCTGTTCACCGAACGCTTCAGGGAAGCCATTAGTGGCACACGTGGGGAAAACTTTGAATTCCGGTACCTTCACCGGAACGGTACGAAACACTGGCTGAATGTTTCCTGGCAACCGATTGTCGATATGAACGGCAACTCCATTGGCACCCGTGCCAGTGGTCATGACATCACCGACCGGAAAAGGGCAGAAGATGCGTTAAAAGAGAGCGAAGAGAAGTACCGCTCTCTGTTCAATCAGTCAACGGTAGGAATTGTTCTTCACGATTTAAAAGGCCGTATTCTCGATGTCAACGAGATGGCCTGCACGCAGTCAGGCTATTCCAGAGAGGAGTTACTTAGCATCACCGTGTTTGACGGTCATCCGGGCCTCAGCACAACGTTCCCTCCCAAAGCCGAGATCCTCCGGATCTGGAACCAGTGGGCGCCGGGACAGCGGTTTGTTATCGAAGCAGAGCATCAACGCAAGGACGGCACCATCTATCCGGTTGAGATTTCGATGGGTGTGGTCCAGTATGGAAATTCAAATGCTATACTGGCACTGGTAAAGGACATCACCGAGCGCAAGCTGGCAGAAGACGCGCTCCGTTTGGCAGACAAAAAGCTCAACCTCCTCTCCAGTATCACCCGCCATGATATCAACAACCAGCTGACGGTGCAGATGGGGTACCTCAGCATCCTCGAAAAGCAGCTGCCCGATGTTACACTCAACGAGTATTTCCAGAATGTTTCGATCGCTGCCAAACGGATCGCTGGGATGATCCAGTTCACCAAAGAATACGAGAAGATCGGCATCAAGGCTCCCACATGGCAGGACTGGCACACGCTCGTGGACAATGCAGCAAAGCAAGCCACGCTCGGAAAGGTCATGGTGAAGAATGACGTTCCTGCTGGTGCAGAAGTGTGTGGTGACCCGATGGTTGTCAGGGTTTTTTATAACCTGATGGACAATGCGGTGCGGTACGGCGGGAAGATTACAACCATCCGGTTCTCTGCTGAGGAACGGAGTGATGACCAACTGATTGTCTGCGAAGACGATGGCGTTGGTATCGCTGCAGCGGAGAAAGGGAAGATCTTCGAACGTGGGTTTGGGAAGAATACCGGGCTTGGCTTAGCCTTATCAAGGGAGATCCTCGACATCACCGGCATCACGATCAAAGAGACCGGCGAGCCGGGGAAGGGAGCACGGTTCGAGATTATCGTGCCGAAGGGAGCGTGGCGGATGGCAGGAAAGAGGGGCTGATGGCAGCACGAGATAAAGAAATGGAGTTGGAAGCACTGCGCGAAAGCGTAGCCTGGTTCCGCCAGTTGGTCGACATCACTCCTGACTGGGTATGGAGGACCGACCTTGAAGGGTCTCACACGTATAGCAACCCTGCGGTTTATCCACTTCTGGGATACCAGGTCAGTGAAATTGTGGGCACCAACGCATTTCCACATATACACCCTGGTGATGAACCATCTGTCAGGGCTATGCTGAAACAGTGCATTGAGCAGAAGGCGGGGTGGCACAATATCGCTATCCGATGGCTGCACAAAGACGGTTCCATCCGCTCATTCGAAAGCACCGCAAATCCGATGTTGAATGCACATGGTCAGATCACAGGATTTTCCGGTATTGATCGCGACATCACCGAGCGCAAACTGGCGGAGGAGACACTCCGCAAAAATACCGGAGAACTTCATGCAGCCTATGAGGAACTGACCGCTTCAGAAGAGGGACTCCGCTCGAATTTGGTTGACCTGACCCGGAAGGAAGAGGCACTGCGGGAGAGTGAGCAGCGTTACCGCTATCTGTTCGATTCTGCTCCTGACGGCATTACGGTAGTAGATGAAACGGGTATCATTGTGGGATGTAATCAACGTACGCGTGACATCACGGGCTATACGAAAGAGGAATTACTTGGCAAACACATCACCAGCAACATACTGCTTTCTTCGAGTGGCGTTTTTTCTGATAAGTTTCCCTTGTTGCAGCAGAATAAACCAATTGAGGGAGAAATCCGGATTGCGAGGAAAGACGGGGGCGTTGTCTGGATTTGGCGCAAGGGATTTCCGTTGCCCGACCGTGCGGGTAAATTTTCCGGAGCGCTCTTATACGACCGCAACATCACCGATCGCAAGCTTGCGGAAGACACCCTCCGCCGGGTGAGCCAGAAGCTCAACGTACTCTCACAGCTGACACGGAAAGACTTAACCAACCAGACCTTTGTCCTGAGCAGCTATCTTGAGCTGGTGAAAAACCAGTTAGCCGGGCAGGACCGCATCATCGAAACCGTAGAAAAAGGAGTCCGGGCGGTCCGGTCAATCCACGATATCATTGAATATTCCAAGGATTACCAGGACATGGGTGCAAAACCCCCGACATGGCAGAACACGAAGATGGCGTTGTTGCTCGGCCTTTCCCATATCCCCATTAGCGAAATTCAGCACAGCATCGAAACAGGAGACCTCGAAATCTTTGCCGATCCCCTGCTGGAATTAGTGTGCCAGCGTCTCTTTGAGAACTCCGTGAAGCACGGCGACCATGTCACCCGGATCCGGATCTGGCACACGATCACACCGGATGTGGCTACCATTGTCTTTGAAGATGACGGTATTGGCATCTTACAGGAAAGAAAGGAACTGATATTTTTACGCAGCGAGGGTGCCAGTGCATCGATGCGGAGCCTCATCTTTGTCCGGGAGATCCTCGACATCACCGGCATCGCGGTCATCGAAAACGGAGAGCCGGGCAAGGGTGCACGGTTCGAGATGACGGTGCCGAAGGGAGCGTGGCGTCTAAGTGCGGATTCAAATGATATGCAGTGGAGTAAACCATGACGATACAACCCGCATCAACCCCTGATATATTGGATACAGGACACGGCAATGGAAAAAACCGCGTCCCATCCGCATTGCTTGCAGACCTGGAAAATGCCCTGGTCTCGGTCGACCGGGTCATGGCCGTCAGGATCGTCCGGGACTCCTGCGTAACCGGTTCCCCGTTCATGTGTCTTGAAACCCTGATCGTTCCGGCGCTGGAGGAGGTTGGCCGGCGCTGGGAAACCGGCGAAGTCGCACTCTCTCAGGTGTATATGAGCGGACGGATCTGTGAAGAGATTGTAGACACCATGCTCCCTGCCGGGGACCCTCGTCGCGTGGACCAGCCGAAGATGGCGATCGTGGTACTCGAAGATCACCACACGCTTGGGAAACGAATCGTTCTCTCCGTGCTCCGGGCTGGTGGGTACGAGGTGACAGATTACGGTTACGGTGTCTCGGTTGACCAGCTCGTTGACCAGGTAACCCGTGACAACGTCATCATCCTCCTGATCTCCACCCTGATGCTCCCGGCTGCCATCAGGTCAAAAGAGGCAATTACCCGGATCAGGAAAATACTGCCGGGCACAAAAATCATTGTCGGGGGAGCACCGTTCATATTCGATCCCCTGCTCTGGAAAGAAGTCGGGGCGGATGCAATGGGACATGCGGCGTCTGAAACGCTCGAGCTCGTCAGGCGGATGGCTGCGGAGGTGCAGAGATGACCGGTTCCATGACGTCAATGCAGCGCACGCTAGGAACGATGGGATTTAAAGAACCTGACCAGGTCCCCCTCTTTTTACTCTTCACTATGCATGGGGCCAGGGAGCTGGGACTCTCGATCCACGATTATTTTTCAAAGCCTGAGTATATCGTGGAAGGCCAGATGCGCCTGTTAAAAAAATTCCAGGGGGACTGTGTCAACCCGTTCACGTACGCAGCCATTGAGATCGTTGCATGGGGCGGGGAGGTCATCTTCAGGGAAGATGGGCCCCCAAACGCGGGTAAACCGATTATCACGAAGAATGCAGATATCGAGACGATAGAAGTTCCATCAGTTGAAGCTAGTCCCAGCCTTCTGTCCGGGCTGCACACCATCGAACTGTTAAAGAAACGGGTCGGTACGAATGTGCCCATTATGGGATCTGTCATCTCCCCCTTCTCACTCCCGGTCCTGCAAATGGGGTTTGAAGCCTACATCGAGCTGATGTACGGGGAACCTGACCTGTTCTGGAAACTCATGAAGAAAAATGAGCAGTTCTGCGTAGCATGGGCAAACGCCCAGATCGAAGCCGGAGCTACGGCAATCGGGTGTGCCGATCCTCTTGCATCACCGGATATGACACCCACGGACCTCTACCGGAAGACCGGGTTTATTGTTGCACAGCGTACCATTGCACGGATCAGGGGCGGTGTTGCAACCCACCTTGCGTCGGCACGGACTCTTTCCCGTATTGACGATCTGGCAAAAACCGGTACGGTTGGGGTGGGGGTTTCCGCATTCGATGAGATTGGGGCAGTAAAACGGGCAATTAATGGCAGGATGGTCCTTATCGGTAACCTCAACGGTATTGAGATGCGGCGCTGGACTCCAGAAATTGCAGAGCAAAAAGTAAAAGAGGCAATTGCAAAGGCAGGTAGGGGCGGGGGATTCATTCTATCGGACAACCACGGGGAGATTCCCTGGCAGGTTTCCGATTCCGTTCTCTTTGCAATCAGTGCTGCGGCAAAAAAATGGGGGCGCTATCCGCTCAACTGGGTGCCGGATGAAGGATAATTTCTGCATCTTTTGCTGCGAGAATATCCGGCCGGAGGTGGATGCCATACTTGCCACGGGTTCGTTGCCCCGGGCCACGGTCAGGTCATTTCCCCTCCACTGTGGCCATGTCACATCAGTCTGGAAAACCGTCAGTGACCAGTATCACGAACTTGAAGAGGCCGGAGCACAGGTCTGCCTGTGCGGGTGCGGGTGTTCCAATACACTTGATATTCCAAAAGAGGTCCTGATAGGTCCCTCTCTTATCTTCCATGCAGCAGGTGCATCCATGTTCCTGCCCGAGGAACTAATCAACAATTACCAGAAAAACGGTGCACTGGTCGTCCTGCCCGGCTGGCTCTCCCGCTGGAAGCAGAACGCGTCCTGTGACAAACTGGACCAGGCAACCGCCCGGCAGATGTACGCAGAATCGATACGGGAAATCATTCTCCTTGATACCGGCACACATCCCGGCACTGTCGGGATTCTTAAAGAGTTTGCTGAATTTATCGGGGTCCCGTCCCTGGTCCTGCCTGTTGGAACTGGTTATTGCCGCCTCCGGCTTACGGAACTCTACCTTACATGGCAGTGCGAACAGGAGGCCATCGGCTGCAGGACCGAGGTCCACGCGTTGGAAAAGAAAGTGGCTGATTACTCGATGGTATCAGACCTGACTACAAAGATTATCGGGGCCCATGATGAAAAGACCGTTATCCTCCAGATGCTCGATCTCTTCTTCCTTCTCTGCTCACCAAAGAAAGCGGAATTCCTCCCGTTCCGGGATGGTGTGTATGGAGATGATATCTGCATTCCGCAGAGTGCGGATAACCAGGGACTTGGGCAGGTGCCGTTCCCCGATCTTTCAGTCCAGTACCTGATTGCAAATACCGGTGACGGGTTCCGGTTCCGGGTGATGCACGACCAGCAACTGCTCGGGATTCTTTCCATTGACGGGTTATCACTGCCCGGGTATCTGGATGAATACCTCAATCTCACTCACTTCATCAGCCAGGTTGCCGGCCTCTCGATTACCATTGCCCGGACGTACGGGGACCTGGAGCGGGCTGTTGCAGAACGTGAGGCCGAGATCGTTGATCGGAGGAGGGCAGAGGAAGCACTACGCCAGGCAAATAAAAAGCTCAACCTTCTCTCTTCCATCACGCGGCACGACATCAATAACCAGCTCACGGTGCAGATGGGATATCTTTCAATACTGGAAAAGAAGCTGCCCGATTCCACGTATAACGAGTATTTTCAGAAGGTTTCGACCGCTACAAAACGGATCTCTGCCATGGTCCGGTTCACCAAAGAATACGAAGAAATCGGTGTACATGCGCCCACATGGCAGGACTGCCGCACACTCGTGGATACTGCGGCAATGCACTCCCCGCCCGGAATCGTGAAGGTGAAGAACGACTTCCCCGCTGGAACAGAAGTGTTGGCTGACCCGCTGGTTATCAAGGTCTTTTACAACCTGATGGATAACGCGACGCGGTACGTAGGAAAGATCACGACCATCCGGTTCACTGCCCTGGAATCCGGTGATGATCATCTTATTGTGTGCGAAGACGATGGCGATGGTATTGTTGCAGCGGAGAAGGAGAAGATCTTCGTGCGCGGCTTTGGGAAGAACACCGGGCTTGGTTTAGCCCTTTCCCGGGAAATCCTCGATATCACCGGGATCACCATTAAAGAAACTGGCGAACCAGGCAAAGGAGCACGGTTCGAGATGACGGTGCCGGATGGGGCGTGGCGGATGGTTGGGAAGGGTGCATGAAACAGGCGATCGACAAACCCGACCTCGTGTTATCCGTCTTGTAATGGTAAGGATCCTCTGCGTCCTGCTAGCTTTCGGGTGGTGGGCACGTGAAATCCAACATAACGAACCTGGGACGTGAGAAAATAATTGTGTTCCCCGCACGTGTGGGAAGGTTCCGTATTACGGGGGTAAATTCGGACCGGCTTATGT
>JAPKXR010000288.1 GCA_026394715.1 Methanomicrobiales archaeon
CGTCCGCGAAGAATTGAGATATATACGAATTCCGGGGCTGTCAGGTATTCCATTGAAGATAAAATATACGTATCCGGGCAGTCCCCGCCAGTTCTACCGTCTTACGACGAGGCAAAGAAGATCGCTGACAAATATCTTGAAGACAGGAATTTGCTCGGTGATGATATCAGGTTCAGGGAAGTACGGGTCGGCGAAAGCCAGGGAGAGATCCGTGCAGGCGATTCCCAGCTTATTTCGTATCCTGTCATTCTTAACGTGATTTATGAACGTATTATTAATGGCACACCGATGATAGGTGGCTCGACTATTGTCTATATCGGTGAAAACGGCGAGGTTGTTGGCCTTGCATATAGAACGAGGGCGATTGAGGAGAAGCCCTTCCGGTATGTCAAGATAATCAGACCCGAAGAGGCATACAGGAACCTGGTCGATGGAAAAGTCCTCATCAGGTCTATGTCAGATTCGCCCTTCGTCATTACGAATATCTCCCTCCAGTATTACCTGAAAGATGTCGCATGGTCCCAAAATTTTGTCATGCCGGTCTATGTATTTTCCGGGTCTGAACCATCTATTTACGTCTCCGCTGTCGACCCCGAAGAGTTGAAAGATCTGACCGCTTGAAAATGTTTAAAATTCAAAATTCAAATATCGCATCAGGAATGACTATGGCTGCAGCGGCTTTTGAGATTAATTGTAAAGGTTTTGTTAGAGGCCCAAAATGAAAAATAAACTCATACCAGCATTGCTCGGCACATCCTTGATTTTCTTTTTTGTTTTCCTGATGATGCTTATTCAGATATTCCGGCTGTTCGTATTCTATCAGGTAATCCTGGTATCAGTTGGATTGGTATCAATCATAGGGTCCCTTTACTCATTGAATGAGATCAAGAACGTATCGCCATTATGGTATTTGGGTATTCCAAATATTTTCGCTCTGGCGTTTGTGTGTTATGCATTCGTAGCCGAATCGCCCGCTAATTCCCAGCACTATATTCTCTTCAGTATCTCACTTGCGATTTTATCTCTTTCATCAACGCTTTTTTTCATCTCGTTTCCCGAAAATCAAAGAAAATTTACCAGGTATTGTGCAATATTATCAGGAATTGTCGCATTTTATTCAGTATTTGGGATATATGCGGTGATTGGAGGAAATTGGTATACCGTTGACTCGTTTCTGGAAATTTATATCTTCTATCTCATGCCTGTAATCGGGTTGTTGTACATAATAACGGCAATATGGGTTTTTAAAAATCAATAAATTCACAAGACGTCACTAGCCAGATATTTCCCAGACTTGGTCCCCGTCAAAACCCCACCGTCAAAAGGAAATTTGTCAATCACCCTAATCGCAATCGAAGCAACCGCCCATTCTAAATACCACATATGCCGTATTTTAGATAATAAATTCAATATTCGGTTAAAATGTCAGAATTACTTGGAGTTGTCACAGCATCCGAGAAACGGAAAGGTCTCCTTATCCTGTTACGCGATGGTTCGAAGGTATGGGATGAAATCAAAACCGAACTGGATGTCACCGCTTCCGGGATGCTCCCCCAGATCAAAATCCTTGAAGACGAGGGATTGGTTGTAAAAGAAGGAAGGAAGATTTCGCTAACTGATATCGGACGGCTGGTCGTTCACCACCTCGAACCGTTCGATACGACCCTCACGGTCATCGACCAGCAGAAGAAATTCTGGCAGGACCATGATATCGAGGCCCTTCCCCCTGATTTTTTTGTGAGGATCGGGGAGATACGAAACCCCCAGATTATTGAAGCGGGCCTGGAGGACAGTTTCGAACCCCACAACCATTTCCTGGAAACAATTCTTCAATCAAAAAAGGTATCCGGGATATCACCGATTGTCCATCCGATTTATCCCCGGTTCTTTCTGGCACTCGCTAAACAAGGACATCCGGTAAATCTGATTCTCACGAAAAAAGCCTATGACAAGATAAAAAAAGAATTCCATGCGATGCTCATTGAAGGGCTCCAGTACAATAATGCCCACCTGTCAGTCTGCGAAGAGGAAGTAAAATTCGCCTACATCGTAACGGACAAATATTTCTCGATGGGTCTCTTCATGAAAAGTGGTGTTTTCGATTCAACGAAGGACATCGTGAGTAACGATCCCTCGGCAATCAGGTTTGGAGAGATTCCTGAAGGTAAATGATGTTTGATAAACCGTTGAACCGCGAACATCATACGAATTTAAGGGGGATAATCCCTCAAGAAGTGATTGGAACGGTGGGGCCCGCTATGAGTGTTAACCGCATCAGATCTCCCGTTGCCCGAAGACAGGTACAGTGCCAATGTTTGATCAAATTAAACATTTCCTCCCTGCACCGGGTAAAATGAAGGAAAGGAGGAATTGATTTGAAACAATCTTTAAAATCCGGAAAACGCACAATCCCTATAATCATTCTGGTAATCTTGTCTCTTTGTGCAATTGTGCCCCTGGTAAATGCATTTGAAATACCTGGATTCTGTAACCAGCTACCCGCAGGTACTCAGATGGATGGGGAGTCGTTCAGGGAATCGCAGTCAGTCACCGATGGGTTCAGACTGGCCCTTGCGGGTATAGGTTTCCCTTCAGATGCACCAGGATCACTCGAAATGACCGATGAAATCCTCGAACAGGTAAAAAGTGACGAGAATTTTGTAGACCTGATAAAAACAGGGTTCGTTTTAAAACTCGAAAAAGGGGATGAAAGAAGGTATTACGAGATCTTTCCAGGCGGGACCGGATACCAGGAAATCGTAACGAGTCTGAGCAGCCAAGTGGCTTTAGATAATTCCCGTCTTAAAGATCTCGCCCCTGCCTTTTGCAACAACATTCCCGAAGGTACAAGGATATTTTCAGGAACTTTATCCGCCGAAAATCAAAATATCTCACCAAAATTCCCGATGATAGCCCATTATGTACAAACCACGGAATCGATATCCTTTGGAGAACTGAATGGTCAATATATCACTCCAATCGGCCTACAACAACAGGCGGCTGTTGCATATTCCGTCCAACGCGGAGTTAATCCAATTGGATATTTTTCTCAAGGAGGATCGTCGACTAAATGGAATTCTAAC
>JAPKXR010000098.1 GCA_026394715.1 Methanomicrobiales archaeon
GCCAGGGAAGAGCGGGTCGATAAAAACAGGGAAGTCAAGAATATCCGGGTAGATATTACCCGCCTTGACCAGATGATGAACCTGATCGAGGACCTGGTCATCAACCGGGGAAGACTGGCACAGATCGCGCGTAAATACCAGATGAAAGAACTGGATGAGACCCTCAACATGGTCGGCCGGTCAGTATCGGACCTGCAGAACCTGATGATGAATATCAGGATGATCCCCCTGTCACATATTTTTAACCGGTTCCCGCGCACGGTCCGCGACTTAGCACATAAGGAAGAGAAAGAGGTGGAGTTCACCATCGAAGGGGGCGATACAGAACTTGACCGCAGCATTATGGACGGTCTTAACGACCCGCTGATGCATCTCATCCGGAATGGTGTCGACCATGGGATCGAAAAACCTGAAATCCGGGAAAAAGCAGGGAAACCCGGTAAAGGGAACCTTAAACTGATCGCAAGCCGTGACCGCGACAATGTAGTGATTGTCATTGAAGATGACGGGGCCGGGATTAACCGGGAACGAGTGGCCAGGAAGGCAGTCGAGCGTGGACTGATTACTGAGCAGCAGGCAGCCGAGATGACCGATGAATCCGTATATGACCTCCTGTTCCTGCCCGGTTTCTCAACCGCCGAAAAGATCACCGATATCAGCGGCAGAGGTGTCGGCCTTGATGTTGTCAGGACTGCAATAGACAACTTGAAAGGAACGATCAAGGTAGAATCCTCTCCCGGAAAAGGGTCACGGTTTGAACTGGTCCTGCCCCCGACAATGGCAATCGTGAATGTCATCATGGTCCGGATCAATGGCCGGCGCTGTGCAATCCCGGTTAATAATGTGGTGGAGGTTGCGGGTCTTTCTGTGAGCAAGATCCATCATATCGGTACGCAGGAAGCAATAATGATGAGGAACGAAGTATTGCCGCTTGACCGGCTCGAGGATATGTTTGGGAAATCTGACAAAACAGAGATCCTCGTCGTACTCCAGCACCAGAACAAAAAGCGCACCATTGCCGTTGATATGATTGAAGGCCAGCAGGAAGTTGTTATAAAACCCCTGAGTTCGATGATCGGAGGGTGTCGTGGCATCAGCGGGATTACCATTCCCGGCGATGGGGAAGTAGTACCGGTGCTCGATGTAAATTCAATTGTGAAGGAGAACTGAGATGAAACTGACACATGTACAGATAGACGCACTTCAGGAACTCGGAAATATCGGGGCCGCACACGCAGCAACAACCCTTTCCACAATGCTTTCGGCAAATATCTCGATGAGTGTGCCCGAAATCAAGATGATCGATATCTCAGAAATTCATAAATATGTCGGGGATGAGATCGCCGCACTCGTCTTGTTCCAGGTTAATGGCGAAGTAAAACACGGGGGGTACCTCCTGTTATATATCCCGAAAAGTTCTGTGATCCGGCTCACGAATGCCATGCTGGGGCTCACCGAAATGGACCGGGAACTTGACGAGATGGATGAGAGTGCTCTCCTGGAGGTAGGGAATATTATGGTCTCCGCATTCCTTGACGGCACAGCGGAACTCTTAAACATCATCATGCTGCCATCTCCGCCACAACTGGTCATCGATATGCCCCATGCGGCAATTGAAAGTATTATTGCGTCGCAGGAATCTGAAGATATTAACGAGGTCGTGCTGTTCAGAACAGCGCTGGTAAGTGATGCCCATAACATCCAGAGCAGTATCTTTTTGTTTCCGAACAATCCCATGCTCGAGGATATTATCCGAAGGCTTGAGGAACTTCTCAATCCCCCAATCTGAAAGGAAATAACGTACCATGAGTCTGATGCCCGCGGGAACCGATACAGCCATCATCGGCATTGGTGAGTACCGGGTAGGTTCGATGCCGATGGCCTCAATCGGGTTAGGCTCGTGTGTCGGCCTGATCCTTCATGACCGTCAGACGGGTATCGGGGCGCTTGTTCACATCATGCTGCCGGCATCACAGGGAAAAACAGACCGGCCGGGAAAATATGCGGATACGGCAATCGACGTCCTGCTAAAAGAACTCAGCCGGAGTGGCAGTTCGCCAGCCAACCTGATTGCGAAAATTGCCGGCGGTTCAGCGATGTTCAAGACTTTTTCCGGTAATTTAAATATCGGGGAGCGTAACGTCGAGGTGATCCGGAAACTCTTAAAAGATAATAATATTCCACTTAAAGGGGAAGATGTCGGCGGGTGTGTCGGGCGCACGATTTTCTATTACCCAAAGGAAAATGGCAAACTGGTTATTAAGAAGGGTGACGGGAAATTAAGTGAACTATAACGTTTCGTATGAGACCCGAAAGCCGGAAATCGAAAGGTCCGGATGGCAGAGAAATAATGATGCGGGTCCCCGCGCTTAATGGGCCTGTAATTTTTAGAAAAACCTGAAAAATTTTCCTATTTAAAATTTGTCTGGGATATTTTTCTGCGGATGGCTGCCTGCTCCTGCGGGATCTCTACATGATAAATACTGCAGCTGCAATAACGGTCGTCCATAACCCGCTTTTCTCACCCTGTGCGGACTGGCATATATGGGTGGTCCTGAATATTTTACCGCTGGCCATGTAGATCTGTTCCCGTTCCTGCCACGCCTGATTGATATCAAACTCTATGCCGAAGGTGGTCGCAAGCATGGTCGCCGCAAGGTCTTCTGCATATTCCCCCGTCTGTTCCGCGGTCTCTCCATATGCGTGGTGTTCGGAGAGGTACCCGTATTCCTGCGTATCTTTAGGGAGCGCCAGGCCAATCGCTGCGGATATTACACGTTTTGGCTCGTTGGTCTCGTTCTTTGCCATCACGACATACGTAATTTCGCCCGCCTGGAGGAGCTGCAGACCTTCTTCAACCGAGAGCTGTTTACAATTCGGTGGGAAAATGGAAGATACATAGACGAGGTTACACTTTTCTATGCCTGCTTTTCGAAGGGCGAGCTCAAATGAAGCAAGACGGTCTTTATGCACGCCGAACCCACGGGTGAAAAATATTTTTTTCGGAACAGCCATTAAACTTTTTTTGATTTCTGAGGCTTTTAATCTTTCTTTTCTACAAAATATTATAACGGCATCATCTGTTTTTCGAAACCTGTTACAAAACCGTATCGGAAAACTGAGATCCGGGATGTATCCTACTCTTATTTGGTATTTGGTCCGTTGACTACCCGCCGGGCCGTTATCCTCGCTGGTCGGACAGACCGACCTGGCTCCGTCACTCCTGCAACATCGTTAATACATTGCCGGACACAATAAATATAGAAAATCATGAAGGCAGTTCTTGGTCTGGAAGATGGGTCATACGTGACTGGTGAAGGTTTCGGGGTTGAAGGAGAGGCAAGGGGCGAACTCGTTTTCTCAACCCAGATGACCGGTTACATGGAAGCCCTCACTGACCCGAGCTATTTCGGACAACTGCTGCTTTTTACTTATCCGCTCATCGGTAATTATGGTGTTGACCTGCAGAATTTTCAGGCAAAAAAAACATGGGCTCTTGGTTGTATTGCCCGTGAAATATGTGCTGTACCGTCCACCGGTATACCCATGCTCCGCTATTTTGAGGACAATGGTCTGCTCGGGATGAGCGGTATCGATACACGAATGCTTACTATCAAGACCCGGGTGATGGGCACGCTCAAAGCAGCCCTGGTTGTAGGGGATGATAATGGTGAGTATGCCGTGGAACGCGCAAGAACCGCTCCGCCGTTATCAGGTGAAAACCTTATCCCCGCGGTCTCCTGTAAAGGTCCGTACCACGTGGAGGGCCGGGGAAAACGTATTGCGGTAATTGACCTTGGGATAAAGAAAAATATGGTAATCAGCCTGCGGAAACGTGATGCGGACGTGTATGTATACCCGTATAACGCCAGTGCCACTGATATTCTCGGTTCCAGACCTGACGCAATTTTTATCAGTAACGGGCCCGGAGATCCCATGCATGCGACCCATGCAATCCAGTGTGTAAAGGAGCTGGCAGGCAACCTCCCCATTTTTGGGATCTGCATGGGTAACCAGGTCTGCGGCCTTGCCCTTGGTGCAAAAACCTACAAAATGAAATTCGGGCACAGGGGAACCAACCAGCCTGTCAGGAATAGTGACGGGAAAATATTTATCACGACCCAGAACCACGGGTACGCCGTTGCGGCAGATACCCTCCCTGAAGGGTGCAGGGTCTCATTTGAAAATGTGAATGATGGGACGCTGGAAGGGTTTACGAACCATGATCTCACCGTGACCACCGTGCAGTTCCATCCCGAAGCGCATGGAGGCCCGCGGGATACGGAGGCCTTCTTTTTTGATTCGATGTTCCGGAGGATCTCCTGATGCCCCGGCTCCCGCATATTAAAAAAGTGCTCCTGATAGGCTCCGGTCCAATCCAGATCGGACAGGCCGCCGAATTTGACTTTTCCGGCTCCCAGGCCTGCCGTGCCCTGCGCGAAGAGGGGGTAAAGGTCATCCTTGTAAACTCCAACCCGGCTACCATTCAGACCGACCCCGATATGGCAGATAAGGTTTACATCGAGCCGCTCAGGGCTGATATTATTGCAAAAATTATCGAAAAGGAGCGGCCTGATGGAATTCTTTCCGGGATGGGAGGGCAGACCGGGTTGAACATGACCGCAGAACTGGCCGAACGGGGAGCATTGAACGGTGTTGAAATTCTTGGGACCCCCCTTGAAGCGATTTACCAGGGAGAAGACCGTGAGAAATTCCGCGACCTGATGAAAAAGATCGGTGAACCCGTCCCCATCAGCTATATTCTCAATGATATCAGGCAGATTGATGAAGCGTTGAACTGTGTCGGGCTCCCGGCAATCGTCAGGCCCGCCTATACTCTTGGTGGTGCAGGGGGCGGTATTGCTCAGACGAAGGAAGAACTCATCAGGATTACAGAATCCGGGCTGAACCGGTCTAGAATACGCCAGGTACTAATTGAAGAGAGTGTCCAGGGTTGGAAGGAAATTGAGTTCGAAGTGATGAGGGACGCATCTGATACCTGCGTGATCATCTGTGGGATGGAAAATGTTGACCCGATGGGTATTCATACGGGGGAAAGTGTCGTTGTTGCCCCGATCCTCACGCTTCGGGACGATGAATTCCAGATGATGCGTTCGGCTGCCATAACGATCATCCGTGCACTCAATGTCCAGGGCGGTTGCAATATACAATTTGCATTTAAGGATGGCGATTACCGGGTGATTGAAGTAAATCCCCGTGTTTCCCGTTCATCGGCACTCGCCTCAAAGGCAACAGGGTACCCGATCGCCCGTGTCGCTGCGAAAATTGCTATTGGTCTCCGTCTTGATGAGATCACGAACAGTGTCACCGGATGTACGATGGCCTCATTTGAACCGTCCATTGATTATGTCGTGGTCAAAGTGCCACGGTGGCCATTTGACAAGTTCAAGAGTGCTGACCGGACCCTCACGACGGCGATGAAAAGTACCGGGGAAGTAATGGCAATTGGCCGGACTATTGAAGAGGCATTTAAAAAAGCACTACGGTCGGTTGATACCGATGTAACGGTTCAAACGAATCCTAATGAGATCCGGATGATCCTCTCGCGCCCGACGGATGAACGGTTTGTATGCCTGTTCGATGCATTCCGCCAGGGTTTTTCAGTGGAAGAAGTTTTCAATTTAACGAAAATCACCCCGTTCTTCCTTGAAAAAATCAGACATATTGTAACGATTGAGCAGGACCTGGCAGTGAATGCAAGCCCTGATGACATAAAAAGTGCCAAAAAGTACGGGTTCTCAAACCATGAACTGAAAGGACTGACGGGGAAGAGCTGGAAGGAGATTGAAAAAATTACCGGTGCCCCGACCTACAAGATGGTCGATACGTGTGCCGCAGAATTCCCTGCAGTTACCCCCTATTTCTATTCCACGTGGGATGCTGAGAGCGAGATAGTTCCTGATACGAAACAGAAAGTGCTGATCATCGGTTCAGGGCCGATCCGGATCGGGCAGGGGATCGAATTTGATTACTGCACGGTCCACGCGGTAATGGCGCTCCGTGAAGCGGGTGTTATTGTCCATATCGTCAATAACAACCCTGAAACGGTCTCTACTGATTCTGATACATCAGACCGGCTGTTCTTCGAGCCGATGCAGCTTGAAGACATCATGAATATTCTCAAATCCGATAATTATTATGGCGTTATGGTTCAGTTTGGGGGACAAAATTCTGTTAATCTCGCAGTCCCGATTGAAAAAGAGTTAAAGCGGCTTAAGCTTGCCACAAAAATTCTCGGTACTTCCCCCGATGCGATGGATATTGCAGAAAACCGTGACCGCTTCAGCCTGCTCCTTGATAAATTAAATATTCCCGCCCCTCCCAATTCTTCAGCTTTTTCAGCTGAAGAGGCCCACGCAAAAGCGAAAAAAATCGGGTATCCCGTGCTTGTGCGTCCGTCTTATGTCCTTGGGGGAAGGGCGATGGAAATTGTTCACGATGAGACTGAACTTGACGTGTACATGAAAGAAGCGGTCAGGGTCAGCCGGAACCATCCCGTGCTCATCGACTCGTTCCTCCAGAATGCGATTGAACTGGATGTTGACGCAGTCTGCGATGGGAGTGAGGTGCTTATCGGCGGTATCATGGAGCATATTGAGGAAGCTGGTGTCCATAGTGGTGATTCGGCCTGCGTAATTCCGACCCAGTCCCTTTCAAAATCGGTCCTTTCACGGGTACGGGATTATACCCGGAAGATCGCGCTTGGTCTTGGTGTAGTCGGGATGGTAAACCTCCAACTGGCCGTTAAAAATGATATCGTTTATGTCCTCGAGGCAAACCCGAGGGCCAGCAGGACGGTCCCGTTTGTTTCCAAGGCAACCGGTATCCCCCTGGCAAAGATTGCGGCAAAAACGATGATGGGGAAGAAATTGTCAGAACTCGGTTACAAGGAGCGGGACATCAAGCACGTTGCGGTGAAAGAAGTCCTCCTCCCGTTTAACAAGTTACCAGGTGTTGATACGGTCCTCGGTCCCGAAATGAAGAGTACCGGCGAGGTGATGGGGATTGATTACGATTTCGGTCGTGCCTATTACAAGGCCAGTATATCTGCGGACAATGAACTCCCGATGAAGGGAAATGTATTCATCTCCGTATCGAACGAGCAAAAAGATGAAGTAATTGCCATATCAAGGAAATTGAAAGGACTTGGCCTTACCCTGTATGGTACGTCGGGGACCGTTGAATACCTGACACAGGCGGGCATTGAAGCCAACCTTGTCCGGAAGGTGCAGGAAGGGTCGCCAAACGTGATTGACCTGCTCAGGAGGGGTGAGATCCGCCTCATTATCAATACACCGAAAGGAAAGCAGTCAAGGCAGGACCATTACCAGATCATGCGGGCCGCGGTTGATTATGCCGTCCCATACATCACGACGCTCCAGGCGGCGAAAGCCGCAGCGCATGCGATCGACGCGATGAAGAAGGAGAAGATCACGCTCGAACCTATCAGTCATTATATCGGAGAGTAAT
>JAPKXR010000078.1 GCA_026394715.1 Methanomicrobiales archaeon
TACAGGAGGGAAACTCCCTCCGCAGGAGTTCCAGGGCATTTCCCCCGGCAGCAATGGTAACCTCGTGGTGGTTCCTTAATAATTCACGGATGACCGGTACATCACGGGATGCATGGCCAAGGCCCCAGTTTAACGGTGAAAACAATACATGTCCCAATCAGGTCCGACTCCCCGCTAACTCTCATGATGGTGTATCCGTCCCTCTTTGCCCGGGCAACCGTGGACGTTCTGATAATCACATATGTCTGCCTGCTACGATTTAAGGCATCCTTATTCTACCGGGGTCCATCGATTTCCTCCCAGTACCAACCAGGGACAGATGATAACACGGGGAAGGAATTATTTGGTTGTTGCAGGGATGCCCAGGCGAACCTGTTTTCCCTGCCCGGACCAGAGCAAATATTTTTTAATGATAAACTGGCAGTAGGTATGGGTTGTGAATGAATGGAAACGGATCTTTGTATAACGCAAGGAATACGGAGATTTTCATCGTCCTTCTGTTTGAACTGATATTTATCGGGCTCTACATCCAGGCGCTCCTGATCGGTGATCTGACCCGTTCCCTCTGGCCCCTGATTTGCATCGTCCTAACCCTGGTCCCATTTGTCTTTGAAAGGAAAGATAAGATATCCCTGCCATTCGGATTGAAAATGATGGTCCCATTTGCCTTGTTCCTCCATGTTGCAGGTGGGATTATGAGGTGGTACTGGGAAGTGCCGCTTTTTGACAAACTCGCCCATGTGGTATCCGCAATCGCACTCGGGCTCATCCTGTTCACCATGTACCTGTACCTCGATTACCTGGAATATGTGAAGAAGAAGCCATTTTTCAAAAAGAGGTTGCGAATTTTCAAGACGCAGGAGGGCGACGTTATCGCCGGGATCCTGGTTATCCTGGTTATTTTCGGCCTGGCATGGGAATTCACCGAGTATATTATTGACCTGGTCTACCATACCACCTACAATTTCGGCCTGGTCGATTCGGTAACTGATTTTTCAGGCGATATTATCGGGGTGCTCATTGTGATATACCTTGTGCATCGTTCGTTGGAGACCATCCCGCCGGGAGAACACCTGGATTATCTCCTGGCAGAGCATCCCGTTAGCAGTCACCACGAGGATCCGGATGTACTTCCAATTTCCGACCGTCCTGAATTTTTCTAATACCCTTGTTTTTTTTGGTTAATTGGAAGGAGTTCTTGTTTTTTTGGCTTTTACAACAGTGTGCGCTTCAAACATTACTGGTGTATCAGACCTTCGGCACAGTTGTTGTGATTGACGTAGCCTGGTTCCGGGTACATCGGCGCCCATCCCTTCAGCTGTAATAAATTAATAGAAGGACAATTGAGAACCAATCCGGAAGATCCTTGATTAATCCCGGCTCTCAATCTCAAAATAGTCCGGCCGGGTGTCTGTAATCAGGGCGATGGTTTTTAAGAGACGGGGGTGATTGGATGATAATAATCCCCGTGGTTGGGACGGGTTTTTTTTACTCGCGGGGCATTTTAATTTTTATAACCCGAAAAAACCGAGTATCCTGTTTTTTGTATCCTTGTGAAATATAACAGCCCCGCCTTTTAAGCTCCTGACATCTTCTACGGAATACAGTACATCAGGGTATTCCCGTGAAAGGATCGAGACGAGTACCGACTGCTCGCTCCGGGGGACGATCATCAGGATCACGTTGACTGAATCTGAAAAACTTCCCGATCCCCGGAGCCGGGTAAGACCGTAGCCCTTTTTTGCCAGCCGATCAATCATTTTTTCCGGGTCATCACGCGTGATAAGGCGGACGACGACAGACCCTATAGATATCTTTTTTTCAATCTCCGTCCCGAGAAGAGTACCGATTCCATACCCGGCAATATAGGCAAAAATGCTCCAGTAATCGTTTAAGTTCGATAAGACCAGCCCGGTAGAGAGGAGCCAGATACCAACTTTTACAACCCCGATATTTGCGGCAAGATTTGCATGACCTTTGCTGACATAGACCGTACGGATAGTATCGAGGCTGGTCTCGATAATCCTCGCCACGAGAATAATGAGGGGTAAGATGTAATCCATAGAACAACCTTGGGGATTGGGCCCCGGGCACCAGCCGGGCGGGTCCGGCCCTGGTACGGGAACACGAGAACTAATTGTCTTTAATTCCTTTATCCCGGTAAGTATATACTTTCGGTTTAAACGTGACCCGGGGAATTTTTCGGAATGAGGACCGGCATTGTAGAAATTTAATGATAAGCGAATAGAAAACGAAGAACATGCGAGAGGCCGGAACGATTCATAGTATCAGTATATCACCCCCTCGTCCATCCCCGGGTAAAATAAAAATTTTCAGATCATAAAAAAAGATAGCAAACTGTTAAACGGTTCCCAGCTCATCAACGTACTACCAGGTAATGATATGGATCTGAAAGGCTCACAAACTGAAAAAAATATTCTTGCGGCATTTGCCGGAGAATCCCAGGCCAGAATGAGGTACTCATACTTTGCATCCGTTGCAAAGAAAGAAGGCTATGAACAGATCTCTGCAATATTCCAGGAGACCTCGGATAACGAGAGGGAGCATGCCAAGCTCTACTTCATGCTGCTCGAGGGTGGGGATGCCCAGGTGACCGCGTCCTACCCTGCCGGTATGATCGGGACGACAGCAGCAAACCTGCTTGCCGCTGCAGAAGGGGAAAAACTCGAATGGTCAACCTTGTATCCCGGATTTGCGGTTGTTGCCGATAAAGAGGGATTTTCAATAGCGGCCCATACCTTCCGCGAGATCGCCAAAGTAGAAGAGCACCATGAACAGCGGTACAGGAAACTGCTTGCAAATGTCAGCAAAGGTTCCGTCTTTAAAAAATCAGGCATAAAATCCTGGAAATGCAGGAATTGCGGGTATGTCCATCTCGATATTTCCGCCCCTGATAAATGCCCGGTCTGCGATCACCCGCAGGCGTATTACGAACTCTGGTGTGAAAACTACTGAGCGGGAATTGGGTGCATTGTGGTACCCGCAGCGTCTCCTTTTTTTGGATTCTGAAAATGTAACGGAACAACAATATGAAAACAGAAAAAATCGTTGGCATACATCCATCAATTATATGCCAGGCCCGTATAACTCATGGTCATTATAGATATGCCAGGCCCGGATGACCGAATAAAATTGGGGAAACTGGTAGCAGATATCGGAAAAGACTACTAAATCCCGGTTTTCCTGCGGGATTTGGGATACATGGAAATCGGGACAGGGAGGATGCAATGGACGAACATTGTAAAAAGATCACTATGAGAAACAAACGACTCACTACTTCGTTGAGAGTACTGGCAGTCCTCGTTCTACTGGTAGGGATAGCAGCGCCTGCTATGGCAGGAGAACGGTTTGTCTCCGGGGGCCCGGACCTGACGGCGGCAATCCTCGGATCGAATGATTTCTCACCGGGCGATGAGATCACAATCCCGGTAACGATCCAGAACAGTGGCCTGCTCGAGTATGTATTTACCTACCCAAACCAGCTGACCGCTGCGGACCTTCCGAACACGGCGAAACTGATGATGGTTACGCTGGGACCCGGGGATGCGCCCGTCACGGTCAGGTCTGACCCTCAATTGCTCGGTGACCTGGCTGGGGGTCGTAACACGGTAGCTAATTTTAAGGTCCAAATCGCTCCTGATGCACCATATGAGACCTATACCCTCCCCCTTACGATACGGTACACGTACCTGATGAGAGCGGACCAGTATGGTACCGATATGCTCCAGTATTTCTACAAGGAGCAGGTTGAGACGATGAACCTGCCGATCAGGATCAAGCCTGAAGTCCTGCTGGATGTGATGTCTGTCGGGTCAGGAGGCCTGAATGCGGGGACCACCGGGTACCTGAATATCAGCCTGAAAAATATTGGTAATGAAGATGGCAGGGAGTCGATAGTAAAGCTCGTACAGAATGGGAACAGCCCTGTTGTACCGGTAGCAAGCAGTGTATATATCGGGGATTTCCCAAAAAATTCCACCGTGCCGCTGCAATATAAGGTGTCCGTATCCAGGGATGCCGAAGCAATCACCTACCCGGTAAACATCACGGTCACGTATAAGAACCGCGACGGGGACCTCGTCACAACCGATACGGTTACTCTCGGTGTACCGGTAGGTGGGAAGATCGCCTTTACCATCGTCTCGCCACCGGTAGAGATGAGCCCCGGGGAGAGAAAGGTGATCGCAGTCACGTACAGAAATACCGGAACAACAGGGGTGAACAGTGCTCAGGCAAGGATTTTTACGGTTGACCCGTTCACGAGCAGCGACGATACCTCGTACCTTGGAGATCTCGCACCTGGGGGGGAGAAAATTGCACATTTCGATATTACTGCCGATCCGGGGGCCACGGTGAAGGATTACGGGCTCGATTCAGAGATACTGTACCGGGACGCCCTGAACAACGACCAGGTGTCTGATCGCGTCAAGCTGACCGTAGATATCACGTCATCCTCACTGGTCAAACAGGTCTCGTCGAACCCGTTCGCCATCGTTGTTCTTCTCCTCATTGTTGTTGCAATCGTGTATTTTGGCATTATCCGACGGAGAAAAAAGACGCGTTGAACCAGGATGAGGTACAATGAATCAGAACGGGGCAACGGCTTTTTTATCCGGGTGTTCGGGGACTACTACACCATACTCGTGGAAAAATTGGGCGCCCGGGAAAATCGGTTGTTCACAGGCGAAACAGGCGGTCCTTTTACCCTGAAAAAAATCGATTAAGCCATTCCGGGGGGATAATCATGGGAGCAGATGACAATATTATTCGGATAGAACATATTTCAAAAATTTTCAGGACCGCTAGCGGGAGTGTCACTGCAGTTGATGATGTGTCGTTTAACGTTAGGCGGGGTGAAATATTCGGCCTCCTCGGGCCGAACGGTGCAGGAAAAAGCACGCTGATCCGCATCCTTACAACTCTGATGAAGCCCAACAGCGGAAGGGCATTTCTTGATATCTACGAGGTGACAAAAGACGATGAAAAAGTCCGGGGCATTATTGGTGTATGCCCCCAGAACAGCACGCTCGATGTTGAGCTGACCGCGTATGATAACCTGGAATTTTATGGCAAACTGGTAAATGTCGATGACAGCGTTCTTGATGAGCGGATATGGGAGCTGCTCCGGATGGCAGATCTTTCCGACCGTGCTCATTCACGGGTCAGCACGTTATCCGGTGGGATGAGGAGGAAACTCGAGATTGTCCGGGCGTTCCTCCACCGGCCACTGATCCTGTTCCTCGATGAACCGACGATCGGCCTTGACCCGGAAGCTCGCCGGGAGGTCTGGCAGCAGATCTCAATGCTCAATACAGAACATATCACGATCATCCTGACGACCCACTACATGGACGAGGCGGAGAAACTCTGCCAGAGGATTGCATTTGTCGACCATGGTCGCCTG
Organism: Methanomicrobiales archaeon; assembly: GCA_026394715.1. Classification (GTDB taxonomy): domain Archaea; phylum Halobacteriota; class Methanomicrobia; order Methanomicrobiales; family Methanospirillaceae; genus CAIKOD01. The sequence goes on from JAPKXR010000078.1 coordinate 5,426, forward strand.
GTCTCACTTGATACACCCGGGAACCTGAAGCTGGCGATGCCTGCGGGCGAACTGATAGAGCTGGGGTATGACCATTTTGATGATTCCCTCCTGGCGGTGATCCGCGCTCATCACCAGGTGATATCGGTAGAAAAGAAAGAGGGGATAATTCAGATCTCTGCGAAAAATGGGAGTAATCTCCTTCCAGTCCTTATTGCCGAATTTGAAAAGTTCGGGATCATCATTACTTCCATCTCGATCCGGTCCCCTTCACTGGAGGACGTGTTCCTGTATCTCACTGGTAAGAAACTTGACGATATGACCTCTGATATACCGGTTTCCCGTCCAGGAGGCCCCCGATAATGTTACGTGGAGCAATTGCAATATTCCGGCGTGATTTTAAAAAATTCACGAGTAACCCGTTTATGCTCGTCATGACCCTGGCAATGCCAATCATGTACCTGCTGATCTTTGGCAATGCTATCGGGGGTTCAATCACGGGAATCCCGATTGGAATCGTCCAGGAAAAGCCGTTTGTTCATGAAACTCCCCTCTATTTAGCCGGCCTTGACCAGCTCGAACATTTCCATACCCAGCCGGATAAACCTGCGTTATTTCATGTCCAGAGTTTCACCGATGAACAAATTGCAAAAAATGCCCTGGCAGACGGAGAAGTAATGGCATACCTGGTTTTTCCGTCTGATCTTGAGCCTGGGCGGACGATACGACTCTACATGGACAGTTCAGAGTTTACGGTTCCGGCACTGATCCAATCGGGGGTTACGGGATCCGTTGCTGCCACAGGGGCTAAAAACCCGATAGAAGCGGTAAATGTCTATGGGACGATTGATTACATCCAGTTTTTCGGGGTTGGTGTAATAGTGATGGCCATTTTCATGACAACGATGTTTGGTGGCGGCCTTGCCTTGATCCGGGACCGCGAGATGGGGATCATCGAGGGTTACTTTGTTACACCCGTCAAACGGTCGAGCATTATCCTCGGTACCATCGGGAGTGGGACGGTAAAAGCGTTTTTTGCCGGATTTATTATTTTCCTTGTCGATATTTTTATTGCAGGGGTGATTATCCGGGCACCAGAAGATTTCATCCTGGTCCTGCTCGTGCTCTTCATGACAAGTATCGGGGTGACCAGCCTCGTGGTCTCACTGGCTTCCCGTTTCTCAAGCCAGCAGGAGTATTCATCGGTGATCGCTTTTTTCAGCCTCCTCCTCTTCATGACAAGCGGTGCTTTTTACCCGGTGCTCGGGATGCCATCATGGCTCCGTTGGATTACCGTAATCAACCCTGAATTTTATGCCGTCCAGGCACTCAGAAGTATCATCCTCAGGGGGCAGGGCATCAACGTCATCTGGCTTGACCTCCTTGCTCTTGCCATCTTTTCAGTCGGGGCCATCATCCTTGGTATCATCACCTACCGCCGTACGCTTGAATAGGTAGACCCTATTTTTTTCGATGTGGTTTGTATTGGAAGTTCGGGCTCAGCTCATACGTTTCTGTAAACATAATCCAGCCGATCGGTTGAAAACCAGGCGCTGAACGGTCTCATTTTCGGGTTATACATCTTCTCATACAGACCCCGGGCACAATTCCCGGGTTATGGAAAATTTCCGTTACACCCCGGCTCAACGATAATCGGCCCCATAATAATATGACCCCTGCGGGGTTGTCCGCTCATTTTTTTAATGCTTTACAATTTTTATCGCTTCCATTTCCCTGCAGGCACAACCCTTGAATGGACCTGGATAAGTGTTAACCGATTAATATTTAACGTATAAAAAAGACTGAAATTCTATACAGAGAAGGATTTAGATGAAAACAAAGAACCTGATCATGATCATGCTGGTGTTACTCGTTGCACTCGCAACACTATCGTTCGTGGGAGCAGAATCGGTAATGAATCCCATCGGAGGCGAAGAAGGCTATTACGATATCTCCTCGTCTCCTTCCGGGGCAATGGCATCAGTTGATGGAACAAATGTCGGTTCAACACCAACGACTGCAACGGTGTATGTAACCGGGACGCCGGGCCATACGATAACCGTATCGAAGGAAGGGTACCAGCCCTGGGCGAAGTATTACTCGACCAATCCACCTGCCGGTGGGCATGTATCCGTGTTTGCACAGCTGGTCCCCATACCGGTGACCCTTCCTGCCACACCCCCACCCGGTGGCGAAAAGGGATATTACAGTATCCAGTCGAGCCCAACCGGGTCTGTTACGTTCGATAATAAGTATGTCGGGACTACCCCGGTTACGGTTGATGTCAGTACTTCCGGAACCCCGGGACACACCATCGTCGTCACGGCAACCGGGTACCAGTCCTGGACCCAGTCTGTTACCGGAAACCCGGCGGCCGGACAGACCGTCAACATTTATGCACAATTAACGCCGGTCCAGCCACAGGGTGGAAACATCTACGTAAGTTCATCCCCGCAGGGAGCGACCGCGGTCCTTGATAACGGGCAGGACTCGCTCGTTACCCCCGGGACATTCTATAATGTCGCCCCGGGCTGGCACAATGTGCGGGTCACCATGCCAGGCTACCAGGCGTATTCAGACTCCAACGTCCAGGTAACAAACGGCGGGACGACCAATGTGTTTGCAAATCTTGTCCGGACAGTGCAGTCCGGCAGCCTTTCGATCAGTTCAATCCCGAAAGGTGCCGGGCTCTACGTTGACAACATATACCAGGGTGAAACAAACCAGATTGTCGGCGGCCTTGCGGTAGGTTCACATACGGTGACCCTTAAACTGGCGGGTTACCAGACCTTCACCACTACCTACGGCGTCAACTCCGGTCAGACAACCTATGCAAGCGTCACCCTGGTCCCGGTACAGAACCCCAGTACCGGTGATCTCCTTGTGACCTCATCGCCGTCAGGTGCAGCAGTCTATCTTAATGGCAATTACCAGGGTGTCACAACCACGAGTGGGGGTCCATTGGACATCACCGATCTAACGGCCGCCACCTACACGGTTGTCCTGAAAAAGAGCGGGTATAATGACTATACAACCACGGTAAAAATTGTAGGGGGGCAGACCGCGCAGGTTGCTGCGACTCTTCAGTCTTCAGGAACTCCGCCTTCCGGAACAGTGAGTGCCGAGATATTTTCCACACCTGAAGGTGCGGATGTCTACGTCAACAACGTTTACAAGGGTGTGACCCCGCTGAACTTCCAGAATGTCCCGTTGGATACGACACAGACCTATACCGTGACGATTAAAATGGATGGGTATACTCCCTATACCACATCAGGAAAGGTTACCCCGGGACAATCTGTCCAGATTAACGCTGCGCTTTCACCCGTTGCGACCCCGGTACCGACCCAGCCACTCGGAATGATTAGCGTTCTGTCAGCGCTTGGGATTTGCTCGGTTGCGGTGTTCCTTTTCAGGCGAAAAACCCTGTAACTATTTTTTTTAATTCTGCACGTCGCCAGACCCCTGTACCGGCAAACGGTCTGAAATTTTATCACATACGTATAAAAAAAGAGTCGTTTATTTTTAGGTTGTTACGAATTTTAAGCGACAACGAAATGTAGTGAATAACTATCGACAGACCCGGGCTCCCACGAGCGCTTGTAATCTGCATCAAAAGTTTGGCTCCCGGTCCCGTTGAATTTGAGTGTCCAGGTCCGGGTCCCGCCTGAACCGATAGCATTCGGTGTTGACCGGGTATACGTATCACCGGCAACTTCGATGCCTGAACTTACGGACGGTTCCCACCGGTATCCTGTTGTCGGGTTCTCACTGAGCCTGACTTTTACTACCTGGCCTTTTGCGACGGTCATGGTCTTACCATTGTCATTTTCTGTATACGTGCGGGTGTTGCCGGTGGCAATCTGGTTGTAGAAGGCAAAACTGTTGCCTGGGGAGATCGTTTTTACCGGGGTAAAATTATTAACCAGCCAGAAAAATCTGTTTTTTACCGGTTTTTCCGGCATTGTAAAGAAAAAACTATTGTTGCCCGCGGTCACGACATTTCTGTCAGGGTGGATGGGAACTATCGCACTTTGTGTGTGTGATAATGCGATGCCAAATGATCCATTCTGAACCGCACCCGTTACCGGCGAAATTGCAATCACCGGGGAAATGGCAACCAGGGTGAGCAGGATGCCAATAAAACTCATATACCATATCGTTCTCATTCGGAATACACGTCCTGTACCAAACGGTGGTATCCGTTTGAACTTTAAGGTATGCCTTTAGCCAGATTTCGGGCACAAAAGTTACATGAATGGACCAGGGCCCCGTTTTTTTTCTGTCCAACCGGGCTACATTTTTCTGTCCCTTTCCGGGTGTCCATTCGCATGATTTGGGTAAGACCCCCCGGGGTGGACCTGGCGATGATGGCCTGGAAAGCCGGGAGCCCTCGTGATAACGAAAAAATACAGGTCTTTACAAATTTCAGGGTGCACCTGGTACAAATAAAACACCCTTACTGTGCACATCAGGCAACCCGAAATTAAAACGGCGAAGTTTTCAAGGCTCAAATTGGTGAGTGAATGGGGCCCTGCACCCGGTGCCGAGGGGAAATTTCCCCGGACCCCCATCGGGGTGACGGTCAATTATTCCTGTTTTAATTTTATGAGAACGCCTGATTTCGATTAATGGTTTCGTCACCCAGTCAAACCACGGGGTGAGTGCACGCAGGTATCATGTCAGGGATATCGCGATGAACGCAGCCGTTACCGCGTTCTGCCCCAGCCACAATACCTGTGCGACAAAGATGATGCACCCTTCGAGAGATGTCACCGCGTACTGCTGGCTGGGTTTGAAAATCAGGGGTTCAGAACCGGTCAGTACAACCCATGGCAGGCACCCGACGGTGGCATTTAATATCCCCGTATGGCGTGCCGGGGCTGGAGCAAGGCCTGCAAATAACGCCATCTGCGTCCCGAAAATTTCGAATATCCCCCGGCCAAGGGCAACGAAATGGAGAAATGAGACCGGGAATGGTCGTTTATAGAGAACGATATCAGAACGGAAAACTATCCCGGCCAGGACTGCCAGCACTACTCGCGTAAAGAAACGACGGGTCACGGAAAAAACCTAAGCACGCCCTGCTGGAGGATCAGGCCGCCCCGAATCAGGCTTTCACCGGTACCTACAATCAACGCAAAAGGGCCGTCATCCCGATATTATCATATCCCTCTTCAATCGCTGCAATGTGTCCCTGTCAACGGAAAACCAGGAAGAGCGCAAGCAGGTTGAGCCAACTGGGAATAATAAACCGGCGTATCAAGCCCTCCCTACTGTACCGGGGGCTTTTAGGTCATACATTCATCCTCACCCTGGTCATGAAGCACGAGGATGGACAGAAATGATCATCTGGATTTCATCGGGCCGATCCTCCCACCGGGATGGGAATGCAAACATCAGGCCCGGACCCCTTTGGGGTACCGGCACATTGTACCGTACCCCGGCCGGGAATATGAGAAAAATTAGCCTGTTCGAGGCATAACTTATTTGAAGGTTGAAAAATCGTTCTTGATAGCGACGGTATCAAAGATCGGTTTGAGAATATCTTCTGATACCCCGAACTTGGTAATATACAACTGTATCAGTTTCTGTTCATTTTCAGCGAGCACACCATCTGCCATGGCAATGTCAATCACAATGGCAAGTGTGGCGATCTTCTGTTTCTCGTTTAAGCATGTTGTGACGAGGTCCATTGACCCCTCGAGTGAGTTGGCCTTCAGTACTTTAACTGCGTCATCAATGGATTTCCTGTCCCCACGGACAATCTTTGCCAGGTCCAGCATTTCTGCATCGTCAATTACACCATCTGCTGCAATTACGGTAAGCGCGGTTAATACTAGTGCTGATTTAGGATTCAGCTCTACGGTCCTGGTCCCTGCCAGTTTATCAAAAAGTCCCATTCATTTCACCTGCATTCTAAATTTTTTATATTAATTTGTACTTCAGGTAGAAATGGTTTCTCATTCCCCATGATGACTGGCAGACGGCACCTGGCCTTCAGCTATTTTTTTTAGAGAAACCCGGTAAAAAAGTGATGCGATTGGTCGCGGGTAATGCTTGTCCCGGAAAAATTGATCCCGCTGAAATTTTTAGTCATCCGGGCCTGAACACATTTTTATTGATTTTGCTGAAGAGTCTTTCCGGTTGGGGCCGGTCCTGGCGGGTCCCGTGATCGATATCCAGGTCTACAGGCCTGGTGTGGGGGTGGTGCCTGGCCGGAAGTGCAGGTTTTCTATATGACTGGTGGGGAGGGTGGGGAAAAGGGCTGGATTCGGGATGGTGCCGGTGGGAGTCACGGTGACGGGCCCGGTCCTGCCCGGTCAATGGAGATCGTAATCGGACAGGCCTCTCTTTTGTAATATGTCGTGGAGACATAAGCGATACTATGATCATGAATTATAAATAGTTCCCCCTTGCCCCGGGCTTGCCGGCACGTTTTTTTTGTATCGCAACTCTTTACGTATCAACACGTCCCGGGCGAGGTGTTATCCTGGGTTTTGGCCCGATCAAGGGTTCCTAATCGTGTCATAAACCTCAGCAGGGGTAAAATGTACAGCAATGGTTTCCCCGGGACTGCAAAAAGTCCATCCGGGTTTTTATTACAAATGGTCCGGTCCAGGGAAAAATGGAGGAGGAGGAGGAAGTCGGAGTATTGGGGATTGATCGTCAGGAATTCGCAACGATTACCGTCAATGCGAACGTACTCTCGTTCCCCGTCATGGGCTCCCATGATCGCATGTAGGTGGCCTTAATCTTTTGAGTACCGGTCTGGACTGCTTTCATCTCCCACGTATGGACTCCGCCTGAACCCGTGAGTTGTGGTGCCGAAGGCAGGTAATTATCGGCGGTGACAACGAGCCCCGGGCTTGTGGTAAGGTTCCATTGGAACCCCGTTGTCGGATTTTCATTCAGCATGAGCGTGAGGGTGTTGTTTAACCCAAGGTTCACGGTCGCGTTGTTCTGTTCTTTGTGTAGTACCAGGTGCTCCGCCTGCACCTGCACCGGCGTTCCGGGCGGTGTCGGTGGCGGAGTCTGTACTGGTTCATGGCTGCCAGGCATTGTGCCAAGGCAACCTGAAGATGCGATGGTCATCAGGCAGATAATGGTGATGCCCACCAGGATTACGGAGTAGTTCATAGTACCAACCTGTTTGTTGATGGTTCTAGTGTCGGCCTGGAAACACTTAAGGATACGGTTAACTGCGAATAAATTCGAAGTCTTTTGTTCAATGTGAATGGAATTGCGCCTGGCTGCATGAGGTTTGAGTCCGATCGTACTGCCCGACCCCGAAATTCAACGGAGCCTGTACCCATTTGAGAATGCTATAGTTCAAAGGAATCTGTACCATCACGGTCAATGGAACGTACTTGTTGTGAAGGTGAAAGGCCGGGTGCAGGGAGTGGGATACCGGAACTTTGTGGCTGATTATGCACAACAGACGGGGATTTACCGATGGTCTTCTGGTCATATCCGGTCTGTTACGAACAAATGCCTTGATAGAACGACCTTTCCCGTAGTCCTATCCTGTTCTCGTGCGGGTCCATGGTATCCTCTGGCATACCTCCATTTCGATCAGAAGCGATATTATATGAATCCGAATGCCGCACGGTGGAATTTATTCCGCCGGGAGTGGGGAATTTGGTTCGTTGTTGTTACGTACACATATTAACGAACAATCTGGGTCTCATGTACGCAACGGAAGGGATCTGTTCACTGGTATATTCAACGAGGGGTATGTTCACGCTGTCAATTTGAAACCGACGACGTGTATTCAGACGCCGAATGAGACCGGAGAGGGAAGATTTGTGAACAATGTGAAACCGGGGCATTGATTGTCCCGGATATTATTTAAATTCCTGAAACATCCGGCTAAGGCCCACTCAATGATGAAATCAAATGATCACAGGCACGCAAGAGAAGTCATTGTATGCAAGGACGGGATTAGAGGGGAATTTATATGAAACGTCCCTTTTACCCGTTCAAACGAACTGACCGTTCAAAGATATCGGTGGATACTCCATCTGTAGCGCCATTCCTTATGGAAGACGTGAAAAAGTTGACCGCCAAAAAGAATAACGTTTCGACAGAACGGTATCTCTCGTTATCACCGGGAATGAATCCGGGTCCTTCCGCCTTATTGGACACCGTTTAGGAAAATGCTGCATTGCAGACCGGGCATGCATCCCTGCAAAGTAAAGCACTATCCGAATCAGGACAGAATGAGTGACTGGCTGAAAGGGATCCAAATCGTAATTATTATTGTCCGGGAAACAGACGCTATAGGTATGCCCCCCCGTAGTTCATCTGGGACCTGCCTCCTCTGCAAAGCAGGTATTGGACGTATAGCAATGCCCCGGCACTCCCTGGAATGTCTTAAAAAATCTGGCTGGCCTGAATCAGACGCTCCGTCGTTTGTTATCAGGGTAGAAGACTTTCACTCGAAGATGTTCTGGCTCCTGGTGCTCGCCCGCAACGATGCAACGCTCTCCGACCTGGACAGCCTTCTGCGGGATGTCTGGGTGGAATGTTGTGGACACCTCAGTGCCTTTACCATTTACGGGAGGAGGTTTTCCTCGCATAGTGATTATGATGGTTTTGATGAGGATGACGAATCCGGCTTATCGGTCCCGCTCGACGAGGTAATCGGCCCGGATAGCACGTTTACCTACGAGTACGACTTTGGTTCTACGACGAAACTACGATTGAGCGTGGTTGGATTATCACCGGTTACACCCAAAAGCCGCTCCCTTATCCTTATTGCAAGAAATAACCGCCTGGAAATACCCTGTTATTTCTGCAAGGGGAAAGGCGAATACCTGGTAACAGACTGGCCTGATGAGCCCTACCAGATTGTCGTATGCCGCGACTGTACTAGAAAAAACGTAGAGGACCTGGAACCCGAATGTATGATGGTGTTTCCAAACTCTCCTCGTGCAGGCGTCTGTGGGTATGTGGAAGAACCCAATACCGCCATTCGGTGGTACCCGCCAGGATGGCACCCGGGGGATATCTATCCTGCCGAATCCGAAGAGGTGCTGGATGAGATCATGAACAACGATGAGGATGACGCCTACACTCCTATAGATGAAGATACCTGAATTTGTATATGACCGATAACGGTGCTGGAGATCTCAAACGAGAGATCTCGGAATTTATCAGGGGCGAGATGTTGCTATATGGAACAGAACGAGCTGATCGTGCCGCCGTTATCATCAATGATTTTTCCACCAGCATGTGTGAGGACCACAAAAAGAACGATTCAGAATGGGACGTTGAAACCATGAGAGCATGCCTCATGAAGGAGGTCGCAGACACCCCGGGTATTATCCGGGAAAGGGGCAGGGGAGTTGTCCCGCTCATTTGCCGCTTCCTGTTGTATCTCCATGAACCTGGGACACCTGCAGGATTCGATTCCTATGGTGAGTGCACTCCTTGCAACAGAACCCGCATTTTTGAAAAGGGTCGCAATGAATGAGAAGGAGTTGGACCTGTTCGCCAATGTTGTGTTAGATTTATTCCTTCACCAGGCCGGGGGGATGAAGGGAGAGAGACAATTCCCGATAACTATTTTATCAGCACCATGATATCAACCAATGAAGTTACCCTTAAGAAAGACCATGTTCCGCCTCAGATGCGATGAATTCTGCGAAGCGGTTTTCCGACGATACTGTTTTCTGAATGCTGTACCGACCTTATCAGGGACCTTGCCGATCATCCGGAATCTCCTCTTATGCGGGGAGATCAGATGCTCTGGAGTGCTGCGATCATCTATTCGGCATGCCAAAGAGAGAATCTGATCTGGCGTCGGACGGGAGGGCTTCGGCTTGGGATGGAGATCGCGTTGTTCTTTGGCATAAAACTTATCTCCATACGGAGCAAGGCTTCAGGAATGAAGAAGTACCGTACTACGAGCGGCTAGCCGGGCAGTAATTACGATCGTCAGGTTTTATTTTTCTGTCTGGCTACCCGGATCACCGCAGCCCCGTTTTCTATACTCCAGTTTAATTTGTCTCCCTTCGTAAGATCAAACGGGTTC
>JAPKXR010000332.1 GCA_026394715.1 Methanomicrobiales archaeon
TCCGCACCGATGTTCCGACCGTCTTTGAGCCGTTCATCGTCAAGGATAAATCCCTTGGTGAGGTATTCACGCAACCGTTCGGTTGCCCACTTGCGGAACTGCGTGCCCCGGTGGGAGCGGACGCGGTAGCCGATGGCGAGGATCATGTCGAGGTTGAAAAATTTTGTCCGGTATTTTTTGCCATCGGAGGCAGTTGTCAAGTATTCCTTGACTACTAACTCTTCATCCAATTCTCTGTCATCGAAAATATTCCTGATATGAAGGCTGACATTCTGTTTGGTTGACTGGTAGAGTTCTGCAATGAGCGCCTGCGTGAGCCAGACGGTTCCCTCTTCGAGCCGGACTTCGATGCGGCTTGTGCCGTCTTCTGACTGGTAGAAAAGGATCTGGGATTGGGTAGCGGGATACGGGGATTTTTCCGGTTTCATTTTCCATTTCCCTCCACAATCGCAATCTCCTCCTCCGTCAACCCGTACAACTCGTACACCAACTTATCAATCGCCCCATCCGTCACCGCAATCTGCCGGGACAACTGCGTCTTCTCCTGTTCGAGTCGGGCGTCCTGCAACTTTTTATTGAGGTCGAGCATCTGCGTGACGAGCGTAACCATGCGGTCGTGGCGGGCTTTGTCCACTGGGTCAGAGAAGTTGATGGTGCGGATGGGGAGATTTTCCATATATTGTCTCTTCCAACGATAGAAACCCCCTCGAATTTCTGAACTTATTTGAGAGAATAAAAATGTCCAAAGTTTAGAGTTGAGTATTCCTAGTAAATATTTTGAGTTATTACCGATTATCCAACAAGTTGTATCCGGATGAATATTACTAACATCTAGAGTGAATTGACCTCTTGTGGCAATTTCCGCGTAAACGATTTTTTGTTTGTCAAATTCTTGATAATAATTCGAACCAAATCTTTGAAGAGGATACCATTCATATCGAATACCTGTTTCAGCTTGGTTTCTTTTTGATAATTCCTCTTTGAATTGCAGTAGATGATTATAAATTGCAGGGAATTGCTTTTTAAACTCATTTTCTGCTTCTTTTGACGGTCCGTTAATCGATGGATCTGAATTCAAAGGAAAATGCCATGGAATGTAAATCAAATATTTCTCGCATTTTAAATGTTGATACCTCTTAACATCACGACCATAAATGAATGGTTTGATTACTTTCATGCTTGCCGGGTCATCAGCAATTAGTTTGTTTTTTACGACTTCATCAATAACATATGCTTTATTCAGCCCAGTTTTAATTCCAAAGAAAATTTTCTCAGAGACAAACTCACCAAGAGGAACTCCAATTTTTCGTAATTTGATTATTAGGTCTTGTGTTTGCGTTTCACCAAGTGTCCAACTTTCATCGTCCAGTTTAATTATTTCGAGCGAAAACCTATGCGTGTCGACGTAATCATCAATAGTTGAAAACGAAAGAGTTGTGACATTAGTAATAAAAAATTCTTTCATTGAAGATGTATTTTTAACACGAATAATGCAAGGATATGTTGTCGCGTTTTGAAAAACAGGTAGATCTTTGAAATCAATAATTTCTTCAATTTGTTTTGTCTTCAAAAATTTCCTCAATGGTTTACCATAATTAGCTTTCATCCACTTATTTGCAACAATGTACGAAAATTTCTTATCGGCTTTTAGAAGTGAAATCCCTTTTTCAATAAAATATGCATAAAGATCAGCTGCACTCTGATACACTGCGTAGTGCGTCTCGAAATAATCCTTCCGCTCCTTCAACAATTCCTGCCGCACATACGGCGGATTCCCGATCACCGCGTCAAACCCACCCGCCGCCATCACCGGTTCAAACTCCTTTGACCAGTCAAACGGATTAATGCGTTTCACTTCATCAGGTGGCATTTCAGGAGTCAGGATATCCCAGCCAATCAGCGAGTTCCCGCACTTGATGTTGTGATCGAGACTCGGTAACGCCCGTTCCGCTGTGATCGTGAGCTGTTTTGAAACCGTCTCTTGGTTCTCCTCTTCGAGCACCTTGAGCAGCAGCGAGAGCTTCGTCACTTCTACTGCCTGCTGGTCGATATCCACACCGAAAATGTTGTTCAAGAGAATCCGTTTCTTCTCAGCGGTGGTGAGTTTCCAGTCGCTCCGCACCCGTGCCGACAATTGGACTTCTTTACTATTACCGGGCTTGTAAATCGGGAGATCGATCGAAGCCGCAGATTTCTTCTTTTTCGGTGGCTGTTCCGGAAGGAGTGCCTGCACTGCCGGGTCAGTCACCGAATTCTTTTCCTTAAAAACCGGCACGAGGTTTGTGATATACCAGTCCCGATGCCAGTCAAGGAGATACTGGTATGCACCGATTAAAAATGAGCCGGAGCCGCACGCGGGATCAAGGATGCGGAGCTTCGACACATCACGGGGCGTTTTGTCCTTAACGAGTTCGCCGACCGTGTGCTTCACGATATACTCTACGATGTATTGCGGCGTGTAGAAAACACCGCCAGCCTTCTTTACTTCC
>JAPKXR010000402.1 GCA_026394715.1 Methanomicrobiales archaeon
AGCACCGGGACGATGCAGAGCATGACAAGAAGGATGAGTGCCCAAACAATGCAGCAGGGTTTAACCGTCATTATCCATTCACTCTGACATTGTACTCATCATGGGTTATTTAACGGTAATCCTTTTGTCTTGCCGATGAGCGAGCGCCTAAGCTGAAGCCCCGCCTCCTTCTCTTTGGCCAGTGTGTACCTTGGTCTGCACATGTTCCCCGATGCAGCCCCCGCACTACCCGACGTAAAAACGATCAAAAAAGGCGAAATATATCCTCAATTTCCTGAATTATGTCTTTCGGATCCGTAAAATCCGGCAAACGGAAACCTTATGGGGAGGATTCGGGCCATACCCCACAGCGAAGGGATCTCTGACAGAGGAGTCACCCCCTCCCTCCTGGCCCCCCTGCCGGGGTAGTGGCCAGTTTCAGGCCCCGGGAATCCCCCGCTATGTTACCGGGCTTTGATGGTGAATGTATCCCCAATCTCCCATAATTGAGTCGTCGGGTTGAACACTTTCTGGACCCCATCGAATGTCCCAGGGTCTTCATGCACAGTAATGACGAGGTAGCCAACTTCCTGATCATTCGGGGCGACGGCCTTCTTCGGGTATTCTATCATAAGGACCGGATCGGCTTGCGTTGTATTGAAACCCATCATAGCTGCCCCGCCATTCCCGGTAACCAGCTGCTGGATTCCCTGTGATTCGCCCCGGGCGTAGAGGTGAGCATGCCCGCAGAAATAGGCGGGAACGTGGTTGTTCACCAGGCTTTGCCAGAACATATCGCGCTGTGCAGGATGCATCGCGAGGCTGAAGGGCTTCTCTTCCAAATTATCGTCGACAAGGTATGCGGGGGAATGCCCGAAAACAAACATGAATGGCCGGGTGTTTTCGTGGAGTTGTTTATCGACCCAGCTCTGGTTTGCGGTTTCCTTGGCTCCATTGTGTGCAACATAATCATCGATGGCAATGAATTTTGCACCGTTGTGCGTGAAAGAATATGTCAGCCTCGCCTCCCCGGGCGGGCCGTTTGTCGGCATGCCTGACGCCACGGAGGCGAGATAGGCGTCGAGAAGGGGAAGAACGGTCTGGTCAGGACCATCTTCGTGATTTCCCCGGAGGACATACAGTGGGATTCCGGTGCCCGTTGTATAATTGTGGATGGGAGAGACTGCTGCCATCCAGTTCCCAAACTGGCCGGAGTAATTGGTCGCCATCGGGGATTTATTGGTTAACATCCACCCGTTGACCAGATCACCAGTATACATAACCAGGTCCGGCTTTTCTGCAGCAACTGCTGTGGCAATCGGGCTGAGGTCCGGGCTGATGCCGGTTGTCGTATTATTTTTTGCGGGGTCAGGGGAATCCCCAAATACCACGAATTTCCAGTTCCCGGATCCGGTGGATGTCGTGGACTCTAAAGTACCTGTTACTGTCGGGGTACTATTGATATCGAGATACCGGCCCTGCTCACGCGTATAATTCGGCCAGATGACGTTCATACCGCCGTTCGGGTTCCCCGTCTTCGCAAACCGGGTCCAGAGATCCACGACATTGGCCGCCACCGCCGGATCCGCCGGGACCGGCACGCCGAATAACAGGAGAGTCTCGCTGCCATGGAATGCCCCGTCAGACTGATTGGGCAGGACATAAGAGTACCGGTACATGTACGTGTTCGGGTTTATGTCTCCCATCGAGCCTGCTGCAAACTTCACCGAGTC
>JAPKXR010000208.1 GCA_026394715.1 Methanomicrobiales archaeon
AACTTTCTCCGGTTTTTGGCGAACTACTTCAGTCTGGGACATGATTACTCTAAAATATTGTCTATAGATATGAAAAAGGTTAGTATACTTTTTAATTCATTAAGGCATCATCACTTACGATTCAAAAATCTCAACATTTCAACTTTCTTTTTTGGATTGATCAAAAATGGCCTGATAACCAAATTGGCTATGATCTGCCCACCCCAGCCCCTTCATCGCAAACGTTAGCCGGCATCCCCGTGCCAGACCATCCTTTGCCGACCCCTGTTTCAGGGCACTTCTGGTTTTGGCTGGTACCGGCAAACATTTCAATGCCGGCAGGAAGATGATCGTTTTTTCACCACTCGCCAAGGGTCCCGGGTATCCCCATGGGATAAATCTCTGGTTCTGGACCTCCCCAAATGGATTAATGACGCAAGAATAGCAATGATTGGCCCGATCCCACAAGAGTTAGAGACTGGCATTTCATATCAGGTGAAATGATGAAGGTACGATTCGATTTTGTTAATAACCGACTTCAGAGAGAGTAGAGTTAAACAATCTCTGATTACAGGCTATCCGCCTCAATCATCCGGATGATCAATTTCTCAAGGGTGGGAAGATCGGTCTCAACAATCTCCCATATTCTTGCAGGATTCAAACCGAAATAATCATGGACAAGGACATTACGAAACCCGCCAATACCTCTCCAGTCAACCTCCGGATATGTAGTCTTAATTTCCGATGAGAGTCTCTGGGTGGATTCTGCAAGAACCTGAAGAGCACGGATTACGGCAAACTGTGTCTTCTTATCATAGAAGAAAAACTCTTCACCACCGGAAGTAAAAGAATAAATATCGTCGATACACTCTTTGACAAAACGAAGATAATATATATCGTTTTTCACAGGGGAACCGACCCCTGAATAATATTGCTTCTGACATCTGCGGATAATACTTCCTCCTCAACAATATCAACAGGTCGCCCTATCAATTCCTCAAGATCCGCAACTAATCCACCGGGAAACCACCGGGAATGATCAGGGCCAACAGTAATCAGGAGATCCACATCACTATCCTTCCTGGCATCCCCCCTGGCACAGGAGCCGAATAGCCTGATAGATAATACACCGTGTCTTTGTGCTATTCGGAGAATATCTGCCCTCTTTTTATTGATATCTTCAGTAATCATGCCTGCAATCACACCTGTATGTAATTTTAGTATGTCCCTGATAGTTTATGTATCAACCCCTAACCCACCTCATCCCACGGTTAATTATTGATCATATTCTGGACCCGTGGCGCGATTGCCGTAAATAGTCGTATGTCAGTCGTTAGTATAAGCATATTTACTTCGGTACCGGGGATCGAGAGAGTTACTCACCAGTCAGGAGAGAAAGGTGTCCGGCAAGTCGTGGATAGAGCACGGGACGCCCAATTCACCGGTGAAGTAACTCCGCGAGGTTATTCATGCACAGGCACTGCACCCGGGGAAGGATCATGGTGTAACCAAAACCCCGCCCCACCCCAGCCCCGTCATCGCAAGAGTAGTTAGCCGGTATCCCCGTGCCATACTATGCTTTGCCGACCCCCTTTTCGGCGCACTTCGGGTTTTGGCTGGTACCGGCGGTAGCGGTTTTGCCCCCGCCGGGTTCCCATTGTCAGGCACCACGGGTACCAAACGTTACGGCACTGTGGGATTGAAGAGGAAATAGCGAGGGACAACACCTGGCCAACGGTTGTTCAAATTCGGGTCAGGCCAACTGCGGGCGGTGCGTATTACAACCTTATACGAGATCCTAACCATGCACCGGGGATTATGGTTTTACGATAGAAAGAAAATCGATTCGATCGAAATCGCGATCATTTGTTACGAAATAATCAATATGATTTTTACGTGCACATGCAGCATGAAGTGCATCCGAGAACAATAATCCATAAATCTGCGATATATTCAATGTATCGTCAATAACATCAGATGTATCGAGAACAATAAGTTGGTAATCTTCCAGCACCTCTTTTGTCATATGGTACGGTGCAGTGCATCTCTTCAGCATATCAGGGTGCTGTTTGATGTATACAATTGCATCCCTTGGGGCAAGATGTTTTTCAATATAGACCTGAGTAAGGAGAACCTTGTGAAAAAATTCATCGATGACCGTAGAGTTTACATAACCCTGGATACTTCCGTTTTGCACAAGCTCGAGAAGTGTTTCACAGGAGGAAGAAAATTTGGTTGTTGTATAGGCATAGAGGAGGATGTTGGTATCAAGAAATACCGAGCCCACCTTCAATTCAGATATTTCCATCAATACAGCTCTTCAAGGTCTTTATCGGCTAACTCCAATATAAACTCTTCAGGAGCACAGAGTTTTAACATTTTATGAGGTCTCACCCTCAGCCTAACGATGACTTTCTCTTGCCCATTATTCAGGGGTTGATCGAGTTGGATCGTCCTGTTATTAACCAGTCTGCCCTCTATCTCAACCGGCATAGAATTCCTTCGCAGATCATTATTGGCTTAGTCGGGTTAATATGTTCTTACCAAATCGGAGTCCCCCAGTGAGGATTTGGAATACATCGAGGTCATTATGCAACATATTCAACCAATTGAATATTTGGGCCACCATAACAATCCGGATTTTACACCCGTCGGATTCGAGAGTTTTAGAGAATAGGCAGGACTCAACAGTTTCACCCTGACCACAAAAACTATGGATTGAGAAGGCCCATACCTCTGGACTCATCTTAAAGTCCAGGCGATACGATTCCTAACAGACCCCACAGAAAATCCCTCCCCACCCCATCCCCGTCATCGCAAACGTCAGCTGGTATCCCCGTGCCAGACCACGCTTTGCCGACCCCTTTTCGGGGCACTTGGGGTTTTGGCGGTACCGGCAAGCGGTTTTGCCCGTTGGTGGCAAGGCCCATTTTTTGCCTTGTTCGGAAGCAGTGCCCGTGCGCCATTGTTTTATTCATGTTGAGAAGGCGGAATGGCGGGGGTCCGGATGTAACCCCCCCCTTAAAAACCCCGCCGCACCCCAACCCCGTCATCGCAAAAGTTAGCTGGTATCCCCGTGCCACCCCACTCTTTGCCAACCTCCTTTTTCGACGCATATAGGTTTGGCCGATACCGGTGGCAGCGGTTTTGCCCCAGCCAGGTCACCACAGTCTAGCACCACGGGTACCAAACGTTGCGGCACTGTGGGATTGATGAGGAAATAGCGAGGGACAACAACTGGCCAACGGTTGTGCAAGTTCGGGTCAGGCCAACTGCGGGCGGTTGTGCGGGGCCGCGAAACCACCACCCTTTGCCGACCCTGTTTCGGGGCACTTCGGGTTTTGGCCGGTACCGGTAGCGGTTTTGCCCGTTGATGCAAATGCGCTTTATTTACCAGAACCTAAAAAAACGGCCATAAGCCCTTGGTTCTTCCGGGTTGGGTAGCGGAATGGCCAAAGATGAATACAAATGTTAACTGGGCAATAGAGATGAAACCTTTTCAATTGATTTGAACCAGGTCCAACCTACCACCAACTCTGATAAAAAAAGAATATTTCGGATAATTCACCAGAAATTATGACCTGCCCACCCAGATCAGTAAAAATAAATCCATTAACGGGTCTTGTATATTCTCCCGCGGACATCAAGATTGATAATGACAATCAGATGCTCCACATCATATACCTTAAATAGAGCCCGATATTCTCCAATTCTCAATCGATAGACCCCATCTTCAATCCTGACAATATCACCTGAATTGGGAAATTGTTTCAGCTGCAATAAATGCTCACGGATATGTTCATGATCAGGGAATTTCTCTAGATTTTTTCGGGCTTTCTTGTGAAGAAAAAGATCATACATCATAATTTAGTAAATTCCCCGAACTTCCTATCCCTGACACACTCATCAGTATCTCTGATTAAAATTATCTCTTCGTTGGTCAGGTGCTTGTCCTGTAAGAGATCAAGGACCAGATCCAGCTTTGCTTCAACCCGCTTTAACGTGTCAGCTTCCATGATATGCTCAATATAAGTTGATGATTAAATAAACACTCTCTGATCATGATCATCCGGGATGATGATATACTGCTGTCACGGGCGGAAGAATTTGAGAATCTCGGTGTCATAGGTATGGATGCAATCCATATTGCCTGCACGGAAAAGGCCGGGGCGGTCCTGCTTACAACCGATGATGACCTGGTAAAGATTATGAAGAATAATACACTAATTACATCTATACATGCAGATAATCCGCTGCAATGGTTGATGGAGATGAATCAGCATGGAGAGTAAAACGGTTCCCCAGATCCAGAGTGAAGGATACAATGCCCTCATTAATGCGCTTGGACCGGAGGATACAATACGATTTATCCAAAGTTTTGATCCCGGCTGTGGCGATTACACACAGGACCGGAAGAAATATCTTAAGAATATGACAGTTAAACAGATAGGGGAAGAAATTCTTGAATTGCAGCAATCACTCTGAATTTTAGTGTCGTGTTACAACATCGACTAAGATCATCCCACCCCAGCCCCGTCATCGCAAAAGTCAGCCGGTATCCCCGTGCCAGATCACTTTTTGCCGACCCCCTTTTTCGGGGCACTCCGGGTTTTGGCTGGTACCGGCAGCGGTTTTGCCCCCGCCAGGTCCCTGCAGTTCGGCACCACGGGTACCAAACGTTGTAGCACTGTGGGTTTGATGGGAAAATAGCGAGGTGCCACACCTGGCCAACGGTTGTACAGGTTCGGGTCAGGCCAACTGCGGGCGGTTGTGCTGTTCTCGGGTTGGACCAGGCCCACTTACTCCCGCTGGTGATTTGACCCTGTGTGGAAACCCTGTTTTCAGGGAGTTATTTTTGGAGAGAGAAGCACGAGGTAGGTGTAGTAATTACAAAACCGAGACTCATCCCTGTAGAAATAAAATATTAGAACCAGATTACCAGTACAGATACGAAAAATATCCAGATATTCATGGACCAGTTCCAGCTCGGCAAAGGGATCATCGTGACAAAAAATATATTCCATCTCAAAATGTATGAAGAGAAAGAGTTGCGCTTCATCACTGCATGGGCATAACTGCGCCCAAAATCCTAGTCCTGCGAACCGGGGATGACCCCCGACAAATTATCAAATATCCAAAGAAACACATCCCGTCATCATTTTGCAGCCCAATTTGCCAATGCCTTGGTATTTGGCGTGCTATTCTGGTTATATACATTTATCCGGCCTCCTGGAGTCCTTTTCGAATTGAATTTTCATAATTTCAATTCTAACAGCCAAAGATAAAATAATAATATTTTTAATATAATTTCGTGATACATATACAATACACACGGTGATGGGAATGAAATCCAAAAATATCCAGTACTTTACAGAACGGGAAGAAGAATTTGCAGATCTTCTCATGAGGATCGGAATAAACCGGAACGTCTCAAAAGTTCTAGTCTATCTGGCCAAGACCCCGTGCGCCACATCACGGGATATCGAGCGCGGTACAGACCTCAGGCAACCGGAAGTTAGCATCGTAATGACAACCATGATGGAGCGGAAATGGATCGAGAGTCGGGATGAGAAGACCGAATACAAGATTGGACAAAAGGCTGAACACAAAGGGAGACCGGTGAAAATCTACACATTTGCGCTCCCGATCTGCGAAGTCGTCGACAGTATCGAGAGAGAGACAATGGCTCGCATCAACGAGCAGCTGAAGATGGTCACGCAGTTACGAACCTATATTACCGAATAAAAAATGGCTGGATGTGAGAGTACCGATCACCCATATTGAAGGCTGCAATAGAGTCGGCCGAAACTAAGGCAACCACCCATGGAGCAAAGGGTAGCAGGAACAAACGATTCTCTTGATAATTCCCTGGCAGAGACCAGGGGAAATCCCCCCGGGTTTCCCATGCTGCGTGATTTGTATTATGAACGTGCAGGATGTTGCCGTTCTGATTTGCAAATTGGTCTGTATTTTTCCAAAAAACCAAACAGAGATATCAGCCAGATAATCATTTCATCCGTATGAACTTGCATAAAAACACGGTTTTTTGGGCGCCGGACCGAACCCATTCGCAGGAAATAAGAGACCCTTCAATGGGCTGATATTTTTTTCGTCGTTCGTGTTTAACAGGCATTAACTTTCGTTATTTTCCGGCCGCCTAGGCATCATTTTTTTTAAATACCGCCTTTGGACACCTGTTTCACATCAGCTAGTGAGCGTATCAGTTTCTGGGTCTCTTCGGGTGTCCCGGTTGTATTTACGCAATAGCACTGCGTCCGGTCCAGGAGCTCTCCGATATACCGGTCCCTTACACGTGTTTTATTGGAATTATGGACCAGGAGATGCGGATTGAAATATTTTTTTTCGCTGAAAAATTTCATCGCAGCTTTGGGGTCGAGTGACTGCGCCACGTTTGGGTCTGCCGGGTCCCGTTTGAGGACGATGAGAGTATTAATGGTCGTCAGGGGTAGGATCCTCCCTTTTCCGATGACCCACCGCACATCAGCGACCGCTCTCCCATCAGGATCATAGGCATGGTAGGGGACCAGTCCGCCAAACTCTTTCCAGATAGTTGCAAGGTCTTGCTGGATGTAAAAATTCTTCTCCGACCCAAAACCGAGGATATCGTCCCCATACACCCTGAAAAAAAACCAGTCATCCGATATCACACGGGTACGCGGGTTCGTCAGCAGCCCGTAGGTCTGCGTGGTTTTTCCGCACCCGGACGGACCTATCAGGGCAAGCCCTTTCCCCCCAATATCGATACACGCCCCATGCACGGACCAGATGCCGTGTTCATCTTCAAGGATATCCCCGGTAAGGCTGAGGGCAATGGATTTTATCCAGCCATAATAGTGGATATTGAGCAGAAAAACGGTTTTTGCATGCGGGTCAAACAACACGGTATCGGGAGGGTATAATGGGTCAGTTAACACGAAAAGCCTGCCATGAGAACGGACATTTTGCGACATGGAGTAAAAGTTCTCCTCCCAGGTATCCCGGAGGGTATGGTCATCGCAGAGGAGTTTTATGCAGCAGCCATAGATCTCGGATTTGATCTCATAGCGGACCTTCTGGAGATACCGCTCTGAAAGTGTCTCGTTTTCCTGCGTTGAGATGAGGGAAATGCTGTAGGTCATGGGTATCGGCTGAACTTCACACAGGAGGTTGTGTCTTCATAGTATCTCAATGGTATCACAAAATGGTCCCGGCAATTTTTTAAAACTATTCCCGTGACACCAGGATACCAGACCGTCCCGATTTTCAATAAGACAAATGGAGAAGTTAAAGGTAACCGGACCAGGCATTTTACATGCGATCGGGAGTGAATCTATTTGGCTTCCTGTGAAGGAACACCAACCACCGGTATAGGCCTAATATTAGTATGTTGAGCTTACCCTGCCTGATCTCCCCGGTTTTATTTCACGGATATCACCGGCAATCCCGGCATTGATGTGCCCGGTCCCGGTGATACCCCGGATTTCGTGACCCTGGAATTGCCTAATCGGTGGAAGATTACAGGACGACGAAATAATACCCGCAGAAAGACCGGGCATCTGGTCTCAAGGGGAGGTTTTTGAAAAAGATATATGGGACACATGCCAGTTTTTTGTCCAGGCAAACAACCACCAGTTAGACCAGATATAAAAACCAGGTGCCCATTCAGGCGGTGCCAGCCCGAAAACACGGAGATAAAAAAGGGCAAAAGTTAAAAAACTGTTATGCCAGTCCGGCCTGTTAAGATCCCCGGGTGAATTACACTATTCAATCAGACCGGTGAAATTCTCTCAATCGCTTCCTCCGCCGCGATCCGGACATACGCGTTATCGGTTTTCAGCACATGTTCCAGTCCGGGCAGTGCCTTTCTATCCCCTATCTTGCCAAGTGCTGCCGCAGCGGCAAAGCGGACGTCCTGGTCCGGGTCTTTTAGGAGTACGATCAGCGGGGTCACCGACTGGGATGCACCAATGTTCGCCAGTGCATCCGCCGCCAGATACCTGACCCAGCGGTCATCATCCTTCAGTGCCGGGACCAGGTAATCGGCTGCCGGCTGCCCGAATTTCTCAAGTTCGATAACTGCTTTCCAACGCTCGATATTCTCTTTGTTTGCAAGTGATGCGGCTGTATTCTTCATTTTACTAACACCGTCCCGCCAATTGGGGCTAAAGAGTAATCAACAACGGTATATAATCATTGTTTGCCAGAAATTACTGCATGGCAATAGTGACGGGCAAAAGGGCCAGCAGGGCTAAATTTAAAAAATAAAATCCCTGGCCCCGGAACTTCGGACCGGAAGCCCCGACATTCAGCAAAAAAAACGCTGGATGCCACATGTAACATGATAAGCCAGTTATTTGCCTGGATAAAGGAGTTTTCAGTCTTAAAATATACTCTTCGCCCCTACGACGTATTTATGTGATTCCATGCAGACCATAGTACAATCAGATGGATCAGGATGAGCGATCAGGCACTGAGTGAAATCATTGGGACCATCCTTATCGTTCATACGGGTCATCGCATTGGCCGGGGTTGTGGCAGCCTTAAGACGGGGCCTTATCGGGAGTATCCCAAAGGCGACCTTTAACCCGTTTACGATTGCTGTTGGCAGGGATGGGCAAACTTCGGACAGGGTGAATAATTCTTGTTACCTGAATAGTATACCAAATGACAGGGGATAATTTAAGATTGGGCCAGGGTGCGGGGAATACGACACCGTTACTGAATACGACATTTCAACTTGTTGGACCTGATGCTGTGAATCACCAGGTGGTAACTCCCGTTAATGCCTGGCTAACCTGCGAGGATATTGGGAAAGGCCAGGCGTTTTATAGTCTCCGGCACGGTACTGATCCTAATATTTATCGCATAGTAAACAATAAAACCCGGATCTATTCCACAGCGCCGAATACGCCACTCCAAAAAGGTAACTGGCGCCTGGTAATATCGGATATCCAGAATGCAAAAATGGTGATTGGTCAATATCCATTCACCGTCTGAACCTTTTTTTTCGTTTTCCTGGGTTTCGGATCTCATGCGGATAACATTTCAATTTGTTACATACCAAATCAGGCAGGATATTCTCAATCAAGATGATATAGATCTGACCGTTATACTATTATTGAGCGACCCAGGTCCGGAAGCGGCCGTAAACACCCAGGAAATGATCCCTTGCACGAAGAACCAGGCTGGATGAATTCACAGGACAACGAACGTAGGGTGCAGGAGGCCGGGGTCTATATCGAAAACAGGTACATCCCCCTATCGGAAGAGGTCATACGGGAATTCTGCAGGAAATGGAATGTCTGCTCCTTCCGGTTCTACGGCTCCATCATGCGGGATGATTTCCGAACTGACAGTGATGTAGATGTCATGGTAGAGTTTGACCATTCGAAGCGTACCTCCTTTTTTGACCTGGGCGCCATGAAGGAGGAACTCGAACTGTTCTTTGGCAGGAAGGTTGATATTGCAGACCGCCGATCCGTTGAGCGGAGTGAGAACTACATCCGCAGGAAAGGGATGCTTTCTGGCAGACCCCCGGTACTCCGCCAGATGTCCTACCTCCTCGATATGCTCATCTGTGCCCGGAAGATCGAAGAGATCACAGGGAGCAGTCCCCCGGAAATTGTTGACACTGACGAGATGGCATTCCATGCACTCAGCTACAACGTCCGGTGGCTGATCGTTTCTGCTCAACGGGTCGATGCAAAAACCAGGGAAAAATATCCGGATCTTCTCTGGGGCGCTCTGATTAGCGCCTCCACGGCAATTGATACAGATTTCTTTGAGCCGGGCCGGCAGCAGGTAAAAGAGATCGCATGGCAGGTCGTTCCCCTGGTCATTCCGCTCCTGCTCACCATTATCCCCCCTGATATTGAGGTATGACCGGGGGCCTGGCCAACCACTCTGAACCCCCTGAAGAGATAGATCTGGTTGCAAAGACCAGGATCCGGGGGAGATTCAACAGAGCTAAATTGTCCGCCGGGTTATTGAGGTCCCGTAACAGTCCCGTATGTAGTATTCACGGACAGGCAACAGGGATAAAATCATCGGGTATCTTTTCCGGGGCTTATGTTTTTTAAGATTAAAGACCATATAGAATGGAGTTTGGTACATTATGGATAAAATGGGTATTGCAGCATTACTGTCTGGCCTGATATTGATCGGCCTTGGCATCTATGGTATCGTCATATTCCTTCCGGAATTCATCTTCGTTGTAAAAGGTATCGTGGGGCTTATCGCGATCATTATTGGGATTTTCCTCGCCATATTTGGGGTTTTGCTGATAAAAGATTAAGTTGTTTTTTCCAGAACCGTGATACCTGAAATGTATTCAGGCATCAATTTATTCTTTTTTTTATGTCATATGGCCCAATATAGGGGTCGGGAGGATCATTTTCTCCGGCGTCCGCTCTTCCGGCCACCGGTTTTCGGGCTCCCAGTACCAGGTGACCCGGGGCTCCCGGATTTACCTTTTTTCTCTTTTCCCCCTGGTTCTTTCTGGCCGTGCTCCTTTTTCCCCTTGCCACCGCCGCCCTTCGTTTCCTTGAACCGTTCATCCCGGGCTTCACGGCATTCAAGCTCGGCAACGATCTCAATCGGGTCGTTGACCCGGGTCACGAGGTAGCGGACCTCGAGGAGCCGTTCCATACCGATAAAGTGCTCGGCCATCACCCTCGCGAGGTCTGATAGGATGATTTTCCCGCCTTCCTGCGTGACGAGTTTGTGAGCGATCATCTCATCCAGGACGGGTTCAACCGTCCCGACCATGGACTCAGTGATCTGGTGGAGTGCCTGGAGGTCTCCCTTGCATACCACCGCATTCGCCACCAGCTCTTCTGAGCTCTGTTCCAGGTCATGGACCGGTGCGACTTCTTCCATCTCCCCTTTGAGGAGCATCAGCGCCATCTCTTCCTCGGGAATCCTGCTTTCCCTTGAATAAGTCGCGCCCGGTTCTGCCAGTACCACGACCTTTCCGAGGTCATGAAAATCCGGCCGGCCGGCACGGCCTGCCATCTGGTTAAACTCCCCTACCGACAGCCAGCTAATCCCCATGGCAAGTGCATCGAATATCACCTGTGACGCAGGGAAATCGACCCCTGCACCAAGCGCCGCCGTTGTGACCACCCCGACCAGTTTCCCGCCGGTAAATTTTTTCTCGACGTCACGCCGCTCCTGCGAGGTCAGCCCGGCATGGTACGGGGCATACCGGGGGCCGAGCGAGTCCGCAATCATGTGACAGCGGGCACGGGAATTTGAGAAGATGATCGTCTGGCCCTTGTACCCCTTGGTGGAGATGTGGGTATATTCCTCCTCCGCCAGCTGCTTGATCACCGGGATCTTCTCCTTTTTTGCCGTGAACATCAGGTACCGTTCAAGTGCTACAGGCCGTTCATCGTACCTGACCAGCGTGGCCCCGAGTTTTTTCGCCAGCAACTTCGGGGTACCAATTGTCGCACTCAGGTACAGGAACTGGGCCTTTGGTGCAAGGTATTTCAGGCGGGCGATCATCCCGTCGAGCCGGTGTCCCCGTTCGGGGTCTTCGAGCATCTGGACTTCGTCGATCACCACGGTGCCAATCTTTCCGGGGCTCCCACCGCAACGGACCATGTGGTCAAGGCCCTCGTAGGTGGCAACAAGGAGCGGGGAGTTGGTGTTCCGGTCCCCGATCGGCCTGTTGTCGGGCAGGTTTAACCTGCTCTTCCCGATCAGGATACCGGAGCCGAGAATTGTTCCGTACCGCTCATCAAACCGCTGGTATTTCTGGACAGCGAGGGCAACAAGCGGGACGAGAAACAGGCACTGGCCCCTCCCTTCGAGGTAATTTTTCACACCAGCCATCTCGCCGATAAACGTCTTCCCGCTAGCCGTCGCCGCAACGACGAGGAGGTCTTTTCCAAACAGGAGCCCGGCGTCTACTGCCAGCTGCTGGGCGGGCATCAGTTTGTCAACCATCGCGAGGTCCACGAATTTCCGTGGCAGTGCCAGTTCTTCGAGGGACTGGGTACTGGTGACCGGGTGGGCCTCGAGCCGGTCAAACAGGGTCTGGCCGATCTTGACATTCTCAGGCTGGATGCTGGAGAGCACCCGGTCAATATCGCGGTATTTTTTTAAGAGTTCCTCCATGTGCCCAAGCGCACCCCGGCCGACGTGGCCCATGTGGGCAACTTCCCGGCGCAGTTCCCGCCGCGCACAGTCATAGCAGATCTGTTCGCTCGAAGGACCATACCGGACCGACGAGCCGGGGTCAAGCCTCGTAATCCGGTCTTCAAGGAGGCACATCCTGCAGACATCGGTGTAGGAGAAGACAATCTGGAAATCGTGAAGGAAAGCTTCGAACAGCGGGTCAGGCCTGGTCAGCATCACGCGGGCCTGGCGGAACGAGAGGAGCAGCTCTTTTGTCGGGATGTTCCGGTATATCTTCTTCCCACCCCATCTAAGGCGGTAATGGTCCGGGCGGACACCTTTTGGGGAATCGCTGATATCGACGATCCCAACGCCCCGTATATGCGACTCATCATAAAACAGGATCCGGTAACTCCCTTTTACGGGCTGGACGAGGACGTTCATGGCACAATCAGGTCGTGGACCACATAGGTGAGCTCCACGCTCTCAAGCCTCTTTAAAAAGTCAGTAAATTCCTCGTCAACAATGACAATTACGGATTCAATCCCATGAAAGGCGGCCTCGATTACACCCTCACGTGCACCAAAGAACATATCCGGCGTACGCCCGATCTGCTGGAGCGAAATATAGGCTTCAAGGCCTACGGCAGCGACCATACCGACGCGGCCCGTTATCTCACGCAGGAGGTCACGTTTCACGTTCCGTGAACCGCCCCGCTGGACACGCGGCACTTTGCAGACATGGATCAGCCCTTCGCTATGGGAGATAAGACCATTCAACCGTGAGATCCCCACATCCTCTCCCTTGCTGGCATCCATTACCGCATTCCCCATCGCGTTCCGGGGGACCTTGCCCGCATAGAGCCAGCCGCCCTCCATGTACACACCGACAGGGTCGCCGGTCATTAAATCTTCTGCAGCGATTGCAGTCCAGACCGAGACCTGCTGGATAATATCCCGGCGGATATGGCGTGCATAGGACTCGAGTGCCTCCGCATTGTTGAGCACCCATTCGATCCCGTTCCGGGTGACCTCGTAACGGCCCCGGCCTTTTGCACACACCATCCCGTCATCGATGAGCTCCCTGATGTATTCGGATACGGCCTGGGGAGTCACCCCGAGCTCGGTCGCGATCTCCTGCTGCCGGACTGCCGGCTGGTGCTCCGCGATACCGACCAGTATCTGGAGACGGGTGACTTCGCGCTTGCTTCTGAGAATAATATAAAGAGGGTCTTCCTCATGTCCTTTCAAGCAACACCAGTCCCTGCCCCTTCACATCGAGACCGGGCATCCGCTTGGCAAGGCCCTTGATAAACACCGGGCTGACGTTGAATTTTCTTGCAATATCAGCGATCGACGTGTTACCGGTTTTCAACTCGTTCTCGAGATGCTCGACCATCTCACGAAGGGACTCATCGTTGGATATGGAAATATAGATGAGGTCCGACAGGTCTGAAAAATTGCACTGGAAATTCGCCCGGAACTTGCTATAGGTAGCCCTGTACTCCTGGAGAGGTTTCTGGCCTGATGCAGGCATCCGCCACTGCTCCTCGATGAGGTTCCCCTTTTTCAGCAGTGTAAGACACTGCTCCAGTCCATCCTCTTTAACCTGCGACTGCAGTTCCTCTTCAGTCATCCACGCTTTATTCAGAAGGTCGTACACCTTCTTGTATGAAACATTATGAAACGTGATGAGAAGGGGAACCAGTTCGACTGGATCGTTTACAATCCTGATGTGGCCCGACAATGTAACACCCGATTATTATATTGTGGTATAAATCAATAAAATTATTGGAAAAATAATGCAGGCTGCCGGAATAATCATTGTCAGGGGAATTGTACAGGGGGTCGGTTTTCGGCCTTTCGTCTTTGGGAAGGCGATAGAATTCGGCATCAGCGGAACGGTTACAAATTTTGGTAGTGAAGTGCTGATAATCGCTTCCGGGGCACGGTTTTCTGAATTTTTACGGGAGGTCTCACGGGGTCCGCCGATGTCACGGATCGACACGGTGGAAGTCCGCCCGCTTACCCAAATCCCCCCGGCAGGTTTTTTTATTGAGCCCAGCCGGCAAGGGTCACTTTCAGGAATGATCCCCCCCGATATTGCGACCTGCGAGGAGTGTATCCACGATATTGACCAGAATGGCGGCCGGTACGAGGGATACTGGGCTACCTCCTGCGTGAACTGTGGCCCGCGGTACAGCATCATCCGTTCACTCCCCTACGACCGGGAACGGACTTCCATGGCGGCATTCCCGATGTGCCCGGCGTGTGAAAAGGAGTATGCCGACCCCGGGTCCCGGCGGCACCACGCCCAGACGATCGCCAGTAAAGAATGCGGCCCCGGGATCAGACTGCTTGACCCGGCCGGCAACGAGGTTGCGTCATCAGACCCGGTGAGGGAATCGGCCTCGCTCCTTGACCATGGTCACATCCTCGCAATACGGGGAATCGGGGGTTTCCACCTCGTCTGCATCGAACGCTCCTCCGGCGAACTCAAACGGCGGCTGGGACGGACTGAACAGCCGTTTGCCATCATGGTAAGGCCTGATATGCTGGACCAGATCGTCCGTGTAACCCCCGAAGACCGCGTGATGCTCAACGGGCCGGAGCGGCCAATCGCGGTGATGGCTAAACGGGACCCCACATCACACCACGGGATCAGCAACCTCCACACCCTCGGGTGCATGCTCCCCTACACCGGGCTCCACCACCTTCTCTTCCATTACCTGGAGAACCCGATCCTGATCATGACCAGCGCGAACATGCCCGGGTACCCGATGGTGACGGACCTCGACCAGGCGATGGCGAAGATGAACCGGGACGTGGACTATTTCCTCACCCATGACCGGGTAATTGTCAACCGGTGTGATGATTCAGTAGTCAGGGACGGCCATATCATCAGGCTTTCCCGGGGCATCGCCCCGAAAAGGACGAAGATCGATCTGGGTGACCAGACCATCCTCGGGGTCGGGCCCGAGTTAAACTCCAACGCCACGGTCTACAAGGATGGATTTACCGTCACCTCCCCACACGTGGGGAATGTGAGAAACCCCCAGACCTTTTCGTACCTGCAGGAGACGATTGAAAACCTGGGACGGCTGCTGGGTGCGGAGTATGATCTGATCGCCCACGATGCCCACCCGCAGTTCCTGTCGACACGCTATGCACAGCACCTCGCGAAAGAGTCTGGCGCAGAGCTGGTCGCCGTCCAGCACCACCGTGCACATATCGCTGCGGCAACGACCAGGCCATGCATAGGGATTGCGATTGACGGTGTTGGCTATGGTGATGACGGGACGATCTGGGGCGGGGAGGTTTTTGCGGGACAGGCCCCTGATTACCAGCGGGTGGGCCATCTTGAAGTTGTCCCGATGCCCGGAGGAGACCTTGCGACACGGTTCCCGGAGCGGATGCTCTACGGTATCCTCCCCGGGAACGGGGTCCTTGACCTCCTCGCCACCCGTGGCTGGACGGATATTGAACTTGGGGTGCTGACAAAACAGCTGGGCCGTAAGGTAAATATCCCGTACACGAGCAGCACCGGCAGGGTGCTTGACGCCGCCTCGGCACTTCTCGGGTTATGCCGTGAACGCACCTATGACGGGGAACCCGCGATGAAACTCGAATCTGCCGCATGTCTTGGCAATGCAACGCCATGGGACCTTGAATTTATCACGACCGGCGGGACAGAAGTCCTCTCTACCCGTGCACTCTATCGTGAAGCGTTCAGCCGGTTGAGCAGGTTGTCCCGGGATGACAGGCGAGGAATTTTTGATATTGCTGCTTCGTTCCAGTACAACCTGGCGAGAGGAATTGTGACCATTGCCATCAATGCCGCAGGTGAACGGGGACTGGATGATATTGCCATCTCGGGCGGGGTAGCCATCAACAGCGCAATCAGGTACACAATAAGAGATGAGATAGTCAGATCTGGGTTTAATTATATCGTAAACCGGGAGTACCCCCTCGGTGACGGGTGCATCTCGTTCGGCCAGTGCATCTGTGCGGCTTTAGGAAAGAAACGATAATTCATCCGTTTTCGGGAGACACCCCCGGGGAACAATTCTGATCCACAGCCAGGTGCACGATTCAGATACGGTTGGTAGGCACCTACAAGAAGTCCCGTTGAAGTTCTGATATGAAATAACAATTATGATCAGGGGGATGATTCAATTGGCCGAAACTAAATTATGTTTTTTTTAAATATTACACCATGTATGGTGTGTATTTCTAAAGGACTGGTTTTAAAAATATGTAAGAATTATGTCCTCTATATTTATTGTTCGGGGCAATATTTTTTTGTGATCTTTCGCAGAATTATCGCGAACTTAGCAATATCATCGCACGCATAAATTTTTCATCATACTATGATAACCGAACTCCACCTCATCCTCCATTCAGTCGAATAGGGAGAACTGGTTACCCAGCTCCCCCCTTCTAAGAACCGTAC
>JAPKXR010000322.1 GCA_026394715.1 Methanomicrobiales archaeon
AACAGGATATGCCCATCTCAATTGGTTCGTCTACATGGGAAGTCCCGGGGGTGTGAGTGTGAAGTGTGTATAATAATCCCTGGGGAATTGGATTGAAAAACAACCTGGCAAAATATTTGCCAGAACAACAACACGTACGCAAACTGTTTAGTGTAATGCAGGGCGTGTAGCGATTCATTTTTCTGAAATAAGTAACAATGCCGCCGCCGTTGCGACAAGACAACAGCCAATCCCGATGAGGTACCCTCCAACATTCAGGGCACAGGTCGCAGCCCCACCGGAAAGGATCAGGTTCTCCTGGCACCGATAGGGGTAGTAGATCATAGAATATGAGAACATCGTGATATTGGCGATAATAACCAGCCAGAGCAGGACCTTTTCATATCTCATACCCGATCATGAATCTCTCATGGATATAAAGGAGCGGAAAGCGGTTGTGCCCGGGGTGGTGGACAGGGTACATTTTGAAAAAATGGAGTCCTGTATCAGGCATATTTTTTTAAAAAAAAGATGGCAGGGAATCCGTCCCGGGACCGGTTTTTACTCCCGCTTACACCTGGTGATGGCATTGAAATAGTACCCAGACCTTAACGTTACACTAGTCAATCGGTATTCCTTTCCAGTGGGGTGAATGAAATGTCTATGGTAAAATTATCGTTTGCAGGGATTATCGTTCTTTTTATTGCGATCATCATCATTCCGGTGGTGGCCGTACCAGGACCGGCAGGAGATTACATTGGGCCTGGAAATCCAGGTAATGCGGTTGTCCTGCCCCGGGAAACTGGTTTCACCGTAAGTCCGGTAAAGCCGATGGCAGGGGGTGTGATAACATTTACCCCGCAGGGGACGTACCCACCGGGCACATGGTTTTATTGGGATTTCGGGGATGGGGGGAGTACTCAATCATTGGCAACCGGCGTTGATTATGTCTATAAGAAAACAGGCATATACAGGGTTACCCTCGCCGTTGATTCCGGAACGGTGGCCAGCAGGTCCCTCGACCTTTCGTTAAAGAAGGGGGACATCCTCCTGCATAAAAGTGATTCACTCATCTCGTACCTCATACCCGGGCCCTGGTCACATGCCGCCCTCTATATCGGGAATGATACGGTCATTGAAGCCACCAGCGCCGGGGTGCATGAAAGTCCACTCTACCCGGTCTGGTCATATCCGGCTGATACCTGCGTTGCGGTATTCCGGCTGCCAGGCCTTGATGACAGTACACGGGAGAATATCGTTACCTGGGCTCTTCGAAAGAACGGGTCATCATATGATTACTTATCGCTGGTAACACCACCGCTTGGATTGAAACAGGCTGATTGCCAGGATATAAACCTGGAACCTAACTGTAAAAATTATTATTGCAGTGAACTGGTTTGGGCTGCATACTACAGGAATGGGATCGATCTGTATCCGAAATATTTCCTCGTGCTTCCTACCGCCCTTGCCAGTGCCAGGTATTATTCTACCGACCTGGTCGGCGCCCATATTGAAAAAATTCCGGCTAGCGGATCTGATTACGCAGGTTATTTCCGCCAGGTCCTCGCCGGGAAAAATCCGCCGTATGATACCACCACACCCGCCGGCAATGAAAATTACGCATTAGTCCTGGTGGGAGTTAACCCCGGTTCGGGAAATTCTGCGGCTGCAGGGGAATCTTTGAGCAATGCTCCCATCCAGGCCAAGGGTCCGGCCCAAGGTGTCGTGGAGATGACCATCCGGGACCCGGCTGGCAGGGTGTTGCCAGGAAATGGCAATACGGTCCCCGGTTCGGCGGTTGAGAAGATAGATTACGATGCGGACGGGTACTTCAATGATCACCTGGCAGGCCTGTTAAACCCGGAGCCGGGAGAATATTCCCTCCGGTTGGCATTACCGGGCGGGAAAGGCGGGACCGGCAGGGTCTCTTTACATATTGGCAGCTGGGACCAGGACCAGTACTCCTGGGTCCTCCCCCTGGATAATGTTCCTGTCGCTTCGCTTCCCGGGGTAGTCCACTTCCGGATAGACGAAAGCGACCAGGCCAGGGTCATCACGGTCCCCTCCCGGGGTACCGCACCCCTGGATGTTTCATTCATCGCCCTCACCCCGATGGAGAATTTCGAAGGGACCTGGGACTTTGGGGACGGGACAACGATATCGGGTAACCAGACTGTTTCACACCGGTATACGGCTCCAGGGACCTACAGCGCCCGGGTGACGGTATCGAACAGTACGGCCAGGTCGACGGTAACCGTTCCGATCACGGTAGATGCAGGTCCCGTTTCATTCAAAGCAGATTTTAGTATCGACCGGACTTCCGGGGTCCTTCCCCTGACGGTGAAATGTACCGATACGTCCATCGGAAACCCGGCATGGTCCGTCTATGATTTCGGGGACGGAATGAATGCAACGGGGCCAAACCCTACACATACCTACCGGTTCCCCGGTGTTTATACGATTACCCAGTCCATCCTGAAGTATGACCCGGCAACACATTCCATCGTGAGCAGCGTCGCAACAAAACAGAATGCCGTTACGGTTACCCGCGAGCCCGTGGTCCTTATGGTCGCGAAATTTGCTGCATCACCGGTTACCGGGATGGCACCATTGAAGGTTACCTTCACGGATCAGTCGACGGGAGGCCCTGTATTCTTAAATTATGATTTCGGGGATGGAATGAATGCCACCGGTAAAAACCCGGTCCATACCTACCGGTTCCCCGGGGTATACAATGTGACCCTGTCCGTTTTTAAACCTGACAGCAACAGCGGTTCGGTACTCAGTAGTGTATCTGTTCAACGGAATCTGGTCGTTGTCAGGGGAACATAAATCCCCCCTCGTCCTTTTCCCCAAAGGGCGACATTCGCCTCTCCTCTTTTTTATCCGTCCAGGTTACCCGGATTGTCGGGTACAGGGGAGATTTGTCCCCCGGGAACATGGCAGGGGAAAGGACGGACCTGAATGGAAATACCGTTACTTT
Organism: Methanomicrobiales archaeon; assembly: GCA_026394715.1. Taxonomy (GTDB): domain Archaea; phylum Halobacteriota; class Methanomicrobia; order Methanomicrobiales; family Methanospirillaceae; genus CAIKOD01. The sequence continues at coordinate 2,963 of JAPKXR010000322.1, forward strand.
TTCTCAAAGGCCTCCCCGGGATTGTTGCCCTGTCTCCCGGGGCACCCACAAACTACAA
>JAPKXR010000276.1 GCA_026394715.1 Methanomicrobiales archaeon
CCGTATGTAGGGCTTCTGGTAGAAGGTGATCTTCTTTGAGAGTTCCGGATCCCCGAGTTTCGTGCTCCGGAGATATTTGTACACATCGGAGGGGATGATTTTGAATTCGACATCGCTCAGCTCTTTTTCCCGACCCTTTGATATTTTCTTGTAGGCAACTTCAAACTTCTTGTAGACAACGTCGAAATCATAGTCATAATCCCATGCAAGTATCACCAGATTTCTGTACCCTTTCCCATCAGCCGCACGTGCCATCCTCGCCAGATCGAGCGCTTTCTTCGCTGTCATTGCACGGTCAGGCTGGCAGACATAGACGAGGGTACTCTTGTCCTCCCGTGATGTGCCAAACCCTTGCATATCGGGATGGGGAACAGCACCGTAGAGTTTGAGGATGATCGCATACATCTGTTTCAGGTTGACTTCTTTTGCGTAGATCAACTGTCGCTGGTAGTTGCCGAGGTTTTCTATCACGAAGGGGTGCGAGTTCTGCTTCACGAAACGGCTGCGAGTAACCTGTATCGCCGTCTTCGATATATCAGAGAGGATCCAGCGACGACCCAGTTCCTCTGCGGCTGCGCCTGTAGTTCCCGAACCGCAAAAGAAATCGGCTATGAGATCGCCTTCATTTGATGATGCTTTGATAATACGTTCAAGGAGAGCTTTTGGTTTTTGAGTGGGGTAATTGATACGCTCCGATGCTTGTGCCCCTATTGGAGAAATATCTGACCAAATGCTCTGTAATTCGACACCATCCATTTCATCCTCAAATTGAATAAATGATGGAACGCCCCCCTCTTTTTCAGGCCAATGTACTCTCGCCATAGCGTCTAATTCATCCAGAGCCTCTTGAACAGTTTCTGTTTCTGGATTCTTGAGATTCATTCGCATATATTTTGGAAATGCCCAATGTCTCCCTTTGATTGTTGGATTATATCCACGCCAAGGTTCTCCAGATGACCCTGAACGCTTGCCAGGAGCAGTTAAAATTGTATGGCGATATCTACGATCAGAAGAGTCTCTGTAGCGGAAGAAATCTTCGAGATATTCCTGTGAATATGGAATATATTGTGTATTCCAAGTAAGTCGATCTGATTTTGAAAAAAATAAAATCGAATCATCGATGATATTAAAACCTACAGTTCCACTTCTTGCACCAGTTCGCTTCCAAATAATTTGATTCCGGAAGTTCTCCTTACCGAATAGTTCTTCGAGTAAAAGGCGTATGTAACTATTCACTCGCCAATCACAATGAACATAGATACTTCCTCTATCTGAAAGCAATCGCTGCATCAATTGAAGCCGTGGATAAATCATATCAAGAAAACTATCAAGTCCACGCGACCATGTATCGGTATAAGCAAGTCGCTCGCAAATCGGTAATTCTTTTTCATAAGTTGAATTGCCAATTTTTACCTCAGTATCAAAATTAAAGTTCTCCCCGGTATTGAATGGCGGGTCGATATAGATCAGATCAATCTGCCCCTCATACCCTTGTGCGAGTAGAGCCTGCATGACAAGGAGGTTGTCACCCCATATCAGCCGGTTCGGTTGATCGGCAATCTTCCGTCCATTCGTTGTATATGCCGATAATTTTTGATCCCGTACATCGGCAACATTCGGATAGACTTCCTCGGCAGTCTGGAATTCCAGCTCCTTAGGGTTTGGCTCTTTTCTTGGTTTTGATGCCCAGATCAGGCGGGCGGTATCTTTGGCTTTGGGTTTCTCTTCCCCGAACTTTGCCCGCTCTTCCTGGACTGAATATTTTTGGATTGGATCTGGGTCGTCTGCCGAGTTCATGGTAAAATATCCCCTATTCAACGCTATGTTTCATCTTTGTTTTTCAACCTTTAAGGATTACGATGAAGAGGGTATTCACTTATAAAACAGATAACACATCCATCAGGGAACGGTCCTTTTCGTTTTCGAGGTGTTGTTACAACAAGTTGTTCAGTATCCTTCAAAATCTTCAAACCGCTCCACCCCTCCCCCGAATGACAAATTGAGAAAGCCCCCCACCCTCTCTAAACCGCACGAACCCGTTGTCCTGCGCTGTGTAATGCCTCGCTGCGGGCACGTTCGGGCTCTCCCCAAAGTTCCCAATTCCCAGTAATAAAAAACCCCGGGCATACCTT
>JAPKXR010000377.1 GCA_026394715.1 Methanomicrobiales archaeon
TCAACGCCACATTGTCATAACTGCCAGGAGATCAAGGAATTCCTCACGGCAAAGCATGTGGAATTCGATGAGATCGATCTGGCTTCCAACGATGCGGCCAGAGCCATGATCATCGAGCAGACCGGACACCTCGGCGCTCCCATTGTACAAATCGGGAACGAGTATATTTTCGGGTATGATCCGAAAAAGATGGAGAGCCTGTTGAAATCGCGTCACCCTTAATCAGGTCTCCTGAATGAAAACATCCATCAGGGCTCCCAAAGATATACCTTTAAAAGAAGATGATGTTGACCATGACCGAAACGATTCCCTATGAAATCACTGGTAAAGCAGGTGAGATAGAGTTCCGGAAGTACCCGTCTGTCGTGCTTGCAACCGTCGACAGTGACGGAAATGATTCGGGCTTCAACCTGCTCTTCGCATTTATTACCGGCAGCAACAACACGCAGGACAAGATATCGATGACCTCACCGGTGATTACCTCCCGCAAGATCGCGATGACGGCGCCGGTAGTATCCGATGCAAAGTCGATGTCATTCGTAATGCCACCAGGACAAAGCCGGGATGATATTCCTGACCCGCTGGACAACCGTGTACGGATAACGACACTCCCTGCCAGAGAGGTTGCGGTCATCCGTTTCAAGGGATATGCCCGGCAGGAGGAAGTGGGATCGGCAGAAGAACGGCTGATGGATGGTCTGAAGAAGGCTTCGGTTGAGACAGTCGGCGGTTCATTCCTGATGCGGTACAATCCTCCCTGGACACCCGGTTTCCTGCGACGGAATGAGGTGGTAGTGGAGATAACGAGATAGCGATCGTTCCTGCAGGGATAGATCACCGAATTTCTTCTCTCCTTTGATTCGGGTACTCATTCTTTTTTTAATATAAAATTAACCCATCACTTCCCCTTCCTCTTCAACTTCTCAATCAAACCCATCACCCGCTCCTTCGCTTCATCGGTTGCAACAACATCCTTCTTAATGGCGATATTGACAACATCCCCTTCGTAAATCCCCGCCAGAAAAACCACCGGCAAATTGAATTTTACTTTCTCATCCCCACGTAAAAGAAGAACGGCGAATTCTCCTTCAATCCTATCTACCGTCGCTATAATTTCCATCGTTACCCTTCACATGCAATACCATTCTTATCTCCATCCAATTGATGAATGTCACCCTTGCCTAACGATATGAAATAGTCATAGCAAGCCTGGGCGGCAGTATGCCCGGAAAAATCACCACAATTATATCGATTATACGAGCAGTCGCAGACCGCTCCGGCTGAACTCTGGGAACTCACCGGCTGCTGCGTGGTAACCGGTTTTGCAATAACCGCAATCGGCTGGCTGCTCGTCTGTCCTGTTTGTACATCGTACGTTGATCCGTCGGTTGTCACCGTTACATCTCCATTCAGGTCGGTGCGATATATCGCCGATCCCACCTGGGCCAGGCGACCAAGAGTCGCTGATGTCGGGTGACCATAGGAATTCCGGCCCCGACTTCGATGACGCTGGTCTTCGGTTGGACTTTGGACAGGAAGGCTGAGCTGGATGACGTGGTGGATTGCATTTATAGCAAGGCTAGCATCAGTTGAGCTTGAACCGCCTTGATTTGGCCGCTGAATATCGCAATTTTGCCATATTATTCTGATGCAGCATAACATTAACCGGCGATAACCGCCTGATACGTTACCGGGGTCGGGATGTCCCATGGGGGCCGGGATCAATATTCCCCGTTCACTGGTCCCAGACCACGAGAGTGGCAGTATCGTATCTCGCGCCCACCTAACGATCATCTGGGGTCAGGGAACGTCCAAATTTTGTGAGGCGATATTTCTGCATACGACTTCTGGGTTTTTCCGGGATTGTTCGTTCGATTAGTTTTTTATCAATAGCGGGCAGCAAATAGGCTTCTCTAAAGTGTCCCTCGTCCTTTAGACCAAGAAGCACCTGTAATTCTTGTCTTGACATCTCATTATCAAGAACTCTGAGTAATCGCTTGACTTCAGGGGTGACTTCGGGGGTGACTTCAGGGGTGACTTCGGGGGTGACTTCAGGGGCAAAGAATGTGAGCGTAACCCCCTGGTCATCTTCAGTCCAACGTGGCGGGGGTAATCCGCGTTCAGCACAGGCTTTTTGGATCAATACAACACCGCGGCCGACTTTCTCCATGAATTCCCGCAAATATAGGATATGTGCAATGTCTGGGTTTCTTAGAATGGATATGTGCCCGGTCATGAGACTAGAGGGAGTTACTCCTTCGAGGAATTTGCCAGAATTCCAGATCTCCAGACGGTTCGAATAAATGTGGACCGCAATCCCCCCGGAGTAGTTGCTGTAATCCCGGTGAGCGAATGCATTTATCAGACCCTCACGAATAGCCTCCGGGGGATACAACGATGTATCATGGCGCCTCAAATCACTTTCCTTGAACTTAGACGATGTCGGAGTGTTCCGTTGAATGAACCCGTACACATCTTCAAGCAAAGGTACGAGGGCTCCCTCAAATGATTTCATATCCCGATAGGTATCATCTGATAATTCTTTTGTAAAATAAGCACACCTAACCCTTGTCTGGGGGTTTCGTAATGAGGGGTTGATCGTAAAAAGAACATCTCCGCCATTGGTCAGCCGACCGTATTTTGATGCAGAAAGATCCTCAAGAACAAGGAATGGATTATCGGCATTACGAAACTGGAGCCGCCCTGTTTTGGTGGCAGCGTTGATCGTGGAAAAGATCTCATTGATATCTATATCGGTGTTCAGATCTGCAGAAGAAAATCGCCGCTCCCAACGTTCAGGTCCCACCTGTTTACGCAGAACCATGTCCCTGATAGTATCGATATTCGCTTTTAGTGTGGTATGACCATCCCGAATGTAAATACTATCCTGGAATGCATAGGGTAAATCTTTACCAGCAGGTATTTCAATGACGATCAATGCTTTTCCTTCGACTTCCTGTATTTGTACAGAAACGAGTGCCTTTGGAGAGAGCCCCTTTTGGATATTCTGTTCAAGGGTTTTCGTAATAATATCGGGCTCTTCAATCCCGGTAATTTTTCCTTTATTATCCACCCCACAGACAATGTATCCACCGGAGGGGGAATTGAGAAAACTGCCGATGACCTGGCCGATAACACTGAAATTCTTACATTGACTTTTAAATTCAATGTCTTGGTTTTCTCCGAGAAAAAGAAGTTCCCTAATCCTTTCAGGGTTCATAAGCGGCCTCTTTTATCCTTAATAGACTTATGAACGTTCGTACTATTTTCAAAGTTTTCGATTAAAAATGCTTCAATCTCTTGATAGCGTGAGAATTGCGCCGTGGCAAAAATAGCAGCGTCGTCATCAGATCGAAATGGCTGAACCCAGTTTCCCCGTCGTTCTCGTAATGGAGTCTGTGAAAGCATCGCTTCTTCATACATCTCGATAACCCGAAGATCATCCATAATCTCATTGTCCTGAACAGTAAGTCCACTTCTGCCCGTTGTTCCCTCATGGACAATGTTATTTAGCAAAGACCGGGCAAAAACCACATGATCATGAACGAGGAGCCACCGCGGTTTGTTCAGTTCTATCGCCCTCTTCAGTTCCATGTGCGTAATAGCTATCTCATCTCCCTCTCTTCCACTGCCATAGCGGGGCGTGATCAATCCGAGAAATAAGTCGCAATTCTCAGTTGCTGCCAGACAATTATCGAAATTTGAGCGGTTCGAGAGAATTGGAATTGTGCCTTTATACGACATCCAAACTTCGTAATTGAAGGCAGTTAAGAGTGTGTAAATTCTATCCAGAAGTTCTTCATAATAATAGACAGTGGAGGATACAAGAATCGTGAGTTTCTTACTATCTTTCATTTTTTCCTCCCGTTACCCTACTGATTTCTCTATCATATTCTTGGTTAGGTAATATTAGGATTACCCTAATAATAACAAAGATCTAACTGAGCCAAGTCCACCCCTGCAAGCAACGATACATGATTTGCTCTTCTACCTTGGAGTTTTCTGTTAACTGAAAAGGGAACCTATTTGC
>JAPKXR010000271.1 GCA_026394715.1 Methanomicrobiales archaeon
CAAGCGTTTTACAACCGAATAATTAGAGATATCAAAAGAGGAGATGAGCAAAAATGGAACGGTCTTCTGGTTGTAAAGGTACCCTAGCAGGTTTTTCTTGAACAGGATCTCCTGCTCGAATTCCTTGAGATCTGAGGGGGAAGTGACTACTTCTGCAAATGCAACTTCGTTATCACTAGTGACGAGCAGCAGGTCGAATTCCGCAAGATCCTGACCGTTGCCCCGGATTACGATGTCACCATATTTTGAGTAGAATATTCCATTCTGCCCGAGTTGGGCAAGCCTCTGGGGTTTGGGGGCGTCAGCCCCTTTTCGTGCAAGGAATTTTATCCGGTCTGATTTTTTTGAAATGTCCAAAAACATCTCATATATGATCGCTTCAAACCATCTCCCTTCTGCAGTTCTCATTTTCTCGATATCGGGAGAGAAGAGCTTCTTTCGTTCGAGCTGGTTCATGTGTCGCGTGGCGTTCAGGGCGATTGCCGCAGTCGGTTTGAAGTTTTTGAAATTATTCGAGAGCCACGGGATCATGAAATGCACAGAATATTTGTCCGCATAATAGATAACAATCTGCTTTCTTGCTAATTTGTGAATCATTTTTAACAAAGGAAAAATTTTAATAGTATGGAAATACATTTCCTTCGTACCTGAGCCATGTGATACCATAGCATGTGGTAAGGGGAAAGGAAAATATGGGGGGATTGAGAAATGCCGAAAGTAAAAACAATTTCCGGTATAGATCCGTTACCACGGTACATAATGCCGGATGAATCGGAACCTGAATACGGGGCAATCCTTGAACAGCTTCAGGACCATCGTAAATCACAGGTCGGCTCTTCGTATTATTATGTAAGAGCCGGTGATGATCGTTGCTGCCTGTGCAGGATTGTCCATGGAGGGGGCAAGGTGTTCTTCCATGAAATGATGGACCACCACAAATACGGAATATCAGATGAGGATATAGAGGAATCTCTGAGAATGGATACTGGATCTTTTACCTTGCCAGGACATTATCACATTTCACCGCGGATTGAACAGAAATTACGCGTATTGTACGATATTTAATACATTTTTTTGGGCTGCAATAGATTTGCATCAGGTAATAGGCATAGAAGGAGTCTATGAATATGGTGCTGCATTATGATGTAAGAAACGGCCCTATTATGAAAGCAGCAAAGATGGCACTGCAGACAGGCAATGTCAATTATGTCCTGATTTGGGTACCGGAAGAATCCGAGAATCAACTGAAAAATCTTTTAGAGAAGACGTTCTGTAAACGCAGAGACAGGAAGGATGTGCAGGATGTCGCCTTAGACGGGTATTTCAAGACGGTGAGCCGGCTCCACCGCTCAGGAGAGAGGGTACTATATACCTGTATAAAGCCCGATGACCTTAATGAGAGTCAGATCGTTCCGAAGGTGGAGAGAGCGATTGAAATTGGCGATGTGGAGGAAATTATCGGGGCTATCCCTCCTACCCGGGAAGGTTATTTAAGGCAACGCTTACGCAATGTCATAGATAAGAAGAACTATGACGTGAATAATGTTGCAGCTGGTCGAGCATATGTCTCAGCATTCATCGACTTCATCGTATACGTGCATAACCTCACCACAAGCATTCCGGGAGAAAAAAGTCACGCGGAGCATTGAAAAATGATTTGATATTGTATACTGTCTCTACAATGTTTATGTCTCCATCTCACCTGTACGGATCCTGATTGACTTTTCTAAAGGCATGATGAATATTTTGCCATCACCGATTTTTCCCGTGCGGGCTGCTTCAGTGATTGTGGCAACAAGGTTATCGACATCTGTGTCTCTAACCACAATCTCCAACTGAATTTTTGGCAGGAGATCAACGGTCATGAGACCGCCCCGGTACTGGAGAGTAATCCCCTTCTGTTCACCTCTCCCTTTGACCTCGGATATTGTCATACCGGCAAACCCTTTTTCTTCAA
>JAPKXR010000094.1 GCA_026394715.1 Methanomicrobiales archaeon
CGGTAATTCTCTGCGATCCGGCACTACCGGGGGAGAGAGAACCGAGATGCCAGGTAACAATCCTGTTCGTCAAATCATAGACCGTAAATCCTGTTGCGGACACAAATTCGACGCCAGGCGGGAGGTAATCTTTCAGGATAACATTCTCTGCAGCAATATTCCCCTGGTTCCGGTACGGGAGCGTATAATTCATCGTGCTCGCGTTCTCCTGGAACCGTGGGGCTGACTTCCCGATCATAAGATTGGCGGCAGCGGGAGCGGAACCGACTGCATAGACCCTGCCATCGAGGTTCCCGAAGTAGACAAGACCGTTAGCCACGGCCGGGCTTGAAAACACCACACTGCCGGTGGGGTAGCTCCATAGTTTTGTACCGGTCAGGGCATCCAGGGCGTACACGTTATAGTCAAAGCTGCCCACGTAGACGACACCGTTCGCCACCGTCGGGTCCGAGTCTACTGCACCCCCCGTCGTGTAGCTCCAGACCTTCGCACCGGTCAGGGCATCCAGGGCGTACACGTTGTTGTCATTGCTCCCGAAGTAGACAAGACCGTTTGCCACGGCGGGGCATGTCCCGATAGTGTTACCGGCCGTATAGTTCCAGCGCACCTCACCACTCGATGCATTGAGTGCATACAGGTTATGGTCATTACTCCCCTGGTACACCGTGTTTCCTGCAACAGACGGACTTGCATAGAGTGGTGACCCCCTGGTGAAATTCCACCGGATTGCCCCGGTCGACGAATCAAGGGCATACATTGTATTGTATCCACCCGTAACGTAGAGGACCCCGTCTGCCACGGCAGGACTCGAATCAATAGAGGGATACTTTCCGAACGTTGCGTTCCAGATCTCTACCCCCGTAACGGCGTTGATTGCATACAACTTGTCATTAAGGCTCCCGCTGTAGACAACCCCGCCCGTCACCACGGGGCTTGACGTGACCCAGCCCCCTGTTTTGAAGCTCCATAGTTTCGTGCCGGTCAACTGGTCGAGGGCATACAGGTTTTTATCGTAACTTCCAATGTACACGACCCCGTTTATTACCGCAGGACCTGCCACGACCCTGCCTCCCGTTGTATAATTCCAGACCTGCACCCCGGTTACGGCATCGAGAGCATATACCTTGTTGTCATCGCTCCCGATATACACGACGCCATCGACCACGGCGGGATTCGAGTATACCCGGTCCCCGGTGGGGACCATCCATTTCAGGGTATTGGCAGGTCTCGTCCCCCCGTCGTCATTGATCCCCGAATGCCAGGGGTCGGCATGGAACATCCATGGCGTGTGACCTGTATCTTCCACTGCCGGTTCTGCACTGACCCCCGGGATTAAACAGGTAAAAAAACCTAAACAGATAAAAAAGAGAATGAATGACCCTGCCATTTTCCGCAGGGATGAACTGCCACCTTGAGTATGGTACATGAATGGTCATATACACCTCATCAAAGATAAGTGTCGCGGATCATGATGGTGTCAGATATCACCCTGCTCTTCTTTTGGTCCCTGCGATCTGCCGGGGCCGCGCTTTCCTGCAAGATTGGTGAGTGATCAACTGCAAGCCACCCGCTTTGTTCTTCCGGTTATCTTCCACAACCGGCCCGGTGTATCACCAGCCTAGGAAAAGGGTCTTTGTCCGGGTATACTCATCAATTGCCCGGTAACCATTCTCACGTCCAACCCCGCTGTCCTTCATCCCTCCAAACGGTATTTCCGGCGGTACCGTGAGGTGGCGGTTTACCCAGACGATCCCGGCATGCACGTCCTGGAAGACCCGCTTTACGGTAGCCAGGTCACGTGTCCATACCGATGCTCCAAGCCCGTAGGGGCTCCTGTTCACCTGCGAAATGGCAGTGCCGATATCGGGAAACACAACGATTGGAAGAACCGGGCCAAATATCTCCCCGGTTAACAGGGCCGAGTCGTCTGCAACATCCCCGACCAGGGTAGGCTGAAAGAAATACCCGTTATCGTACCCCTCGCCCTTGAAAGGACTTCCGCCGGTCTGAATGGTACCTTCCCCGTTCTCCTTCACGGAGTTCATGATCCCTGAGATGGTATCATACTGCTGGCGGTTGTTCAGGGGCCCCATCTCTACCTGGGGATCAAGCCCGTTCCCCACATGAAGCGATTCAACGCGCACTTTCAACAAGTGGACAAACGATTCGGCAATATCCTGGTGCACGTAAAGACGTTTTACTGCAGTGCATACCTGCCCCGCGTTGTAGAACCGTCCCCGTAACGCTCCCTCCACAGCTTTCTGCACGTCTGCATCATGCATGACAATCATCGGGTCTGACCCGCCAAGTTCCAGGACCAGGTCTTTGTTGCAGGACCCTGCAAGTTTCCTGATATGACACCCGGTTGCACAACTGCCGGTGAATGATACTTTTTGTATCGATGGATGGGTAATGATTGCCTCTCCTGCAGAACCGCCACTTCCCGAAACAATATTCAGTACCCCGGGTGGGATACCCGCGTCTTCGATGATTTTGGCGAGAGAGAGGACCGCCAGGGGGGCGGTCGATGACGGTTTCACAACCATCGTATTCCCGGCGAGTAATGCCGGAGCTACCTTCCAGCCCATGATGAGGACCGGCATGTTCCATGGAATGATGGCCCCGCAAACCCCAAGGGGCTCATGCATCACCATACAATCGCCCTGGCCGCCCAGGCGGACCGCATCACCCGCAGGCTGTGAGGAGAGCCCGGCATAAAATTCAAGGACATTACAAAAGCCCCGCACCTCATCGGTCGCCTCACGAAGTGGTTTTCCCTGTTCCATCGTAAGGATCCGGGCGATGCGCTTATGTTCTTCCCGAACGATGGTTGCTGCGCGGAACAGAAGGACACCACGTTCACGCATAGTTTTTTCTGACCATCCAGGGAATGCAAGTTCCGCAGAATCTACTGCCGCCCTGATATCTTCAGATATTCCATCCGGGACGGTACCGATTACCTCACCTGTCGCCGGGTTTACTACGTCCCGCCATTTTGCACTGGCTGAAGGGACTTCCGCTCCATTTATGCGCATGTACATTTTAATAGACACCACGGGTTGCTGATGTTATTCTGGTATTCCAATTACCTGGTGAACCATTGGTCAGGCTGATAATTCATGCTCAAATGACCACGGTGCCGGGTAGATCACAACACAATGGTACCAAGTCGTGTAATAGTATAATACCCGCCCTTCCACCAGGGCGGAGATCAGGCCCCGGGATTACGGAAAAGAGCCTCTTCGAAAAAGTGTTATTTATCCGGCCTGGACGATTTTCGCAGGAAACAACCGTGTATTCTGGTTGTATGAATACACAGGGAAGTTAGGTTAATCAAAACCGTGCAGTACAACTCCCAGCGGTAGTACGTTCTCCTTTAATTCCCGGAATACCTGGGAAATCGCGACAATTGCAGGCCTGTAGCCGTCAGATATTGCGGTAATGTAAATCTCCATCGGGCCCGGTGTGATAAGCCGGTTCGTTACCGCTACTGAAGTAAGGACGGTTGCACCGGCAATAGTCCGTTCCCGCTGCATGGTACCGGCGATTGCAACAAGTTTTTCGTTGCACCCATCACCTTTCTTACCCGGAAAACTGATTCCTGCGGTTAACGACAGAACTACCCCGTGATTATCGCCTATCGTGCCGGGAGCTCCCCCTGATTTCCGGACAACTCCCTGGCAGGTGTTATAATCTTTAGAACATTGTGTACATTTCAGAGGGACTGAATATTTATTCGTCCATTCAGATCGGATCTTAATTTCCTGGCCTGCTTTAGTCAGGATTTCTGGAAAAACAGAAATGTTGTTGATGACGTGGTCAATGTCCGGGTCCGTCATCAGTGCGCCTGGTGCCGGAAGGTCACCGAATACAATGCCGGGAATTTCTACTGACTTGAAACCTTCAATGACGGCGAAGTCCATGCCAAGGTCGGCCATGCGACCGAGCGCATGAAACAGGTCAGGGTCACGGAGAAGGATAACAGATTTTTCAGAATCAATGCCTTCGGATATCGTCACACCGCATTCAAAGAAGAGCGTAGTATCCTTTCCTTCCGGAAGAGCATAGGTATGGTGCCCGAGATGCTTGATGGTTGCAACGGTCCCAAAGTTTTGTAATTCAACAACCAGCCTGGTAATGAATGTTGTTTTACCAGAACCGGAATGTCCGACGATATGAAGCACTTTCACCTGGGATCCCTCAGCAACTCTCCGTTACTAATAATAATATACCTTCGGGAAAGTAAAAAACTACAGGACGGAATACAGGGGGTTACGGTTCACCTGGTTTGGTATGATGTGAAAGCATGATGGATCCTATTAATCCATGGGTATGTGGTATCTGCCAGATTATTGCCGTTGATAGAGTTCTAATTCACAAAACCACTTGATACTTCAATTGATATACAACTGGTTTACATTAACATAATGTTAAATGAAAACATTCATATCCGGTCATTCCATAATTTTAGCGATCGTATTATGACCAAAAATTCACACTATTTACTCATCGTTGCGCTGATGGTGTTGCTCGTAGCCGGG
>JAPKXR010000299.1 GCA_026394715.1 Methanomicrobiales archaeon
GCAAAACGTCGAGTAGGGCCAAAACCGGACATCTGAATTCGCGCTCAGATGTGATTGGATTACTCCTCGAACGAGAAGATCCGCGTCCAGTTCTTCTTCATGATGATGATCTTCCGGCATATTTTGTAAAAAGAATCGGACCGGACCCATTTGTTGTATATGTTGCCCTCAATCATGATCCGGATAACCCGGAGGAATATGACTGGTCTGATACGGTGAATTATCCCCCGAAGATCGAGGATGGAACGCCATGTTCTGGCAAAATAACCATCCGAAGTATAAAACCTGAAACACTTATCTTTCCCTGGATGAATTCTATTGTTCCATAAGATGCATGGTGCAGACAGACCAGTAAAAACTCCCGTCATTCTACAGATGGAGGCAGTTGAGTGCGGAGCTGCAGCACTTGCCATTGTCCTTGGGTATTATTCATTATACCTACCTCTTGAACGGATCAGGGCCGATTGTGGTATCTCACGTGATGGAAGTCGGGCTCTGAACCTGTTAAAAGCAGCCAGGGGATATGGAATGGAAACCCAGGCCCTTAAAAAAGAACCTGCTGATCTGAAAGACCTGCAAATGCCGGTGATCCTACATTGGAATTTTAATCATTTTGTTGTTCTTGAAGGAATCTCTCCGAAAGGAGTGTTCCTGAATGATCCTGCCAGTGGTCGTCGCCGTATTTCTCTGGATGAACTGAACACCTCTTTTACCGGGATCGTTCTCCTCTTCACCCCTGGTCCGTCATTTTCGCCAAGCGGATCTCCCCCATCTGTAATGCATGCATTAATTCCGAAATTAAAACCTGAAGGATCTTCAATACTGTTTCTGGTACTTGCAGGGGTTGCAATGCTAATTCCGGGGATTGTATTTCCTGCTGCAACCCAGATATTCATTGATACAATACTCCTCGGATCACAGGAAGAATGGCTGGTCCCGTTACTGGCATTCATGCTTTTTTTTCTCATCATTCAATTTCTCGTCATCTGGCTGAGGGAGTCATGTATTGCAAGGTGGAATACGCACCTTTCATTCCGGCTCTCAACGACATTTTTTCATAAAATCCTTTTTCTTCCGCTTACCTTCTTCGATCAACGATATATTGGAGAGATCGCATCACGGGTTCGTCTGAACGATCAGATTGCCTTTATCATCAGTAATAAAGTAGCATTTGCCCTCCTGGATCTCATTATCTCAACGGTGTATCTTGCCATTCTTTTCTGGTACAGCGTCCCCCTCACCCTTATCGCGGTCACGGTTGCCGTAATAAACCTGGTCTTTTTGCTTCGGTTATCCCGGTGGAGAAAGGACTCCAGCACAAAACTCCTTATGGACCAGGGGAAACTTTCCGGTGTGGCAGTATCAGGCTTACAGGCCATCGAATCGATTAAAGCTAGCGGAAGGGAAGGGGATTTCTTCGAAAAATGGGCAGGTTATCATGCCCGGTACCTGAACTCTGACCGGACGATGAGTTATTCCACTACGGTTCTGGCGGTCTTCTCACCATTCATCACCCAATTTGGTATAACTGCTGCGTTCTCCCTTGGCAGTGTCATGATCCTTTCAGGAAGTATGAGTATCGGGTACTTATTTGCCTATCAGGCCATGTTACTCAATTTTCTCATGCCTGTCCAGCGTCTTGTCGGATTAGGAGGGGAGATACAAAGCCTTGCAGGAGACATCCAGAGAATACAGGATGTTGAAAAAAATGTGACTGATCATGGCATGTGGGATGTACAGACTGACGAAAAATATTTTTCAGCGGGGGGTCATCAGACCAAATTACACGGATATCTTGACCTGGTTCATCTTACCTTTGGATACAGTTCCTTTGATCCCCCGATATTTGCTGATCTGAACCTCAGCGTGAAACCGGGAGAACAGGTGGCCCTGGTCGGCCCGTCCGGGTGTGGAAAAAGTACTATTGCACGACTCACCGCAGGTCTTTACCAGCCCTGGGCAGGAGAGATTATGATAGATCGGACACCGTACGACCGGATCCCCCCTGCAGTCAGATTTCTTTCCGTCTCATTTGTAAGCCAGGACATTTTTCTCTTTGAGGGGACGATCAGGGAAAACATCACCCTGTGGGATAAAACCCTGACTGATGTTGAGATCATCGTTGCAGCAAAAGATGCGGAAATTCATGATTTCATCACCACTCTGCCTGGGGGGTATGATTTTTGGATATCTGAGGGCGGTAGAAATTTGAGCGGAGGGCAGAGACAGAGACTTGAAATTGCCCGGGCACTCGCAGGTTCTCCCTCAATTCTTATCCTTGATGAGGCAACAAGTGCCCTGGACCCAATAACGGAGAAAAAGATTGAACAAAATCTTCGGATGAGAGGATGTGCCTGCCTGATTATTGCTCACCGACTCAGTACTATCAGAGATTGTGAATCAATTATTGTGCTGCAGAAGGGGGAGATCGTTGAACAGGGAACTCATGAACAGATGATGATGAGCAAAGGAGCGTATTATCAGTTGATCATGGCGGATGAATCCGAGTCACCTGAAGGAGCGTGATTGGTATGGATACTACATCCCCCGTTGTCCATACCCTCAATGCAGGCGAATGGTTCATTCTGAATACACCAGGCAGGTATTATAGAGTTATCAAGGGAAACCTGGTTGTATACATCGGGAAATATCAGGATGGATCTCCTGGAGAACGGCTTCCAGGTTCTCTATTCAAGACAGGAACTACCCTGTTTGGCATTGAACCGCATGATATCGGTCTTTTTGCCCGGGCAGAGGAGACGGTTCTTCTCGAAGAAATACCGGTATCTGATCAGACTCTCTTTTCTGACTTTGGTACCTCCTGGGCAGCCTGGATTCAAAATCCCCTGTTCCAGGGAAAAAAACCTCTGTATTCAGATACGAAACAAATCGATCATGATGAACTGCTGGAAGATGTTCATGTTCGTATAAGCACCAGACCTGGTACCATTCCGATCTGCCAGGTTTCGCATGGAACGGTTCATGATACATCATCAGATATGGTCTTTACCAGGGATGAGGGATGGTTTGTAGTACCTCCGGAATGGGTTTTTTTTGTGCCGGAGAAGGCAGAAATAAAAATATCACCACTTTCAGAATTCAACACAGAATTCCTCGTCTCTGATCTGGATGCAACCTGCCGAAAATGGACTACCCGGCTCATTGAGAAACGTTGGGTTGATGCGGATGCTTCAGATCATTGCCGGTTCTCTTCATGGAATCAGCAGGAATTACAGGTCAGGAAGTTGATTTCACAAGGGTCAAGAGAGGGAGATCCTGATTCAGATGAGATCCTTTCAGTATTTAATCGCCTTCTGCAGGCAATCGGAGTCTCTTCTCCCGATCTCCCTCCCATGTCCTTATCGGGATTATCCAATTCAGATCCCTTCACCATACTGACGAAATTATCCGAACATTACCGGGTGCGGATTCGTCGGGTAAAACTGGGTGAAAAGTGGTGGCAGGAAGATAATGGCCCGCTTTTGGTGGTTGATACCCAAGGGAAAATCAATGCCGCGATTCCGGATAAACCCGGGCATTATCTGATATTTGATGCCTGTAGAGCCATTGACTCCAGTGAGAATATTACCCCGGATTCTTTCTGTCCCGACGGGTATATGGTGTATCCTTCACTTCCCGAACGGGTTTTACAGATTTCTGACGTCACCTTTCTTATATGGAATGCCATCTGGAAACGCGATATTGTAACTTTTATCATCTTTGGAATTCTGGCAGGGATTCTTTCCATTGCTATGCCCCTCGGGACGGGCTTAATTTTTAATGACGCAATCCCGGACAGTGATAGTGAGCTTCTTATAACCATTATTGTGATTCTCTTATGCACACTGGTTTCTTCGGTATGTTTTCAGGTAACCCAGGCTTTTGCAATCATCAGAATGGAAGGAAAAATAGGGACGGTTTTCGAAGCAGCAATATGGGATAGACTCCTCAAGCTGCCTCCTTCATTCTTTCGTCAATATAGTGCCGGAGAATTGACGTCCCGTGTGGAGATAGCTGATGGCATCAGGACGAGGATATCATCTGTGGCAATTTCTCTCATCCTGGGGTTCATCTTTTCTTTATGTAACGGAATCCTGATGATTTTTATCTCGCCGGGTCTTGCCCTTTACACGTTAGCTTTTGTCACTGGTATCTTCAGCATTTCGATACTACTCGGATACCTGAGTTTCCAGGAGCGACGAAAATTCTTATTGAAAGATGGACACCTTTCAGGGATAACATTTCAGATTCTTTCGAGTATTGCAAAAATTTCTTCTGCAGGAGCAGAAAACCGGGCATATCTTCGATGGAAAAAAGACTATATTCAGCAAAACCGCATTTCACTCAATATTTCTCTCTATGATGAATATTCTCTTATTCTGAATTTCATCTGGCCCGGACTGCTGACCATTCTCATTTTTGCATTAACCGGAGACGCCATCTTAAATTCAAATCTTGCCTCCACAGTTCATTCTGAATTTACCGGTGGATGGTTCTTAGCCTTTTTTACTGCGACTTTGGGGTTCTCGTTAGCGTTTTCAAACATGAGCACTGCCCTGATATCCTTGTGGAATATTAAGCCGATGTGGGATTATATGAATCCAATTCTGGCAACTCCTTCCGAAGTTCATGAAGGACAGATTCATCCCGGGGTTTTGACCGGTTCTATCGAGGTTAACCACGTGACATTCCGGTACAATGAAAAAAGTCCACCGGTATTGCAGGATGTTTCGTTGAAAGTGGATGCAGGTGCATTCATCGCAATTGTCGGGGCATCGGGCAGTGGAAAATCAAGTCTTTTAAGGTTATTACTAGGTTTTGAGACACCTGAATCAGGAGCCATTTTATATGAAGGGCAGAACCTGACCCAACTCAATATTCGCGATTTGAGAAGACAGATCGGCGTTGTTCTCCAGGATGGACAACTCATGGCAGATAGCATCTCTAATAATATTGCCGGTGCCCGAACCCTTTCCCTTGAAGAGATATGGGAAGCAGCAACCATGGCAGGTATAGCGGATGATATCAGGCAGATGCCAATGGGTATGTCTACCTATGTCAATGAAGGAGCTGCAAATATTTCAGGCGGGCAAAAACAGAGAATCCTTATAGCCCGGGCATTAGCGACAAAACCCCGAATCCTTTTCCTTGATGAAGCAACTAGTGCTCTTGATAATGCGTCCCAGAACATTGTGAAGGAAAGCCTCGAACACCTTTCGTTGACACGGATCATTATCGCTCACCGGTGATCGAGTATTACCCATGCAGACCTGATTTATGTCCTGGATAATGGCAGGATAATTGAAGAGGGGACATATGATGAACTGATAAAAAAAGGAGGCACCTTCACCCGCCTGGCTCAACGGCAAATCGCGTAATGGTCTGCATAACATCCTGTAGTCTCTTATTTCGTGGGGAGTGCAATGGATATGGGGGCATTTTATCTCTTTGTATGGGATTGGTTTACATGAACACTCGGCTGATTTGTGTGGAGACGTTGTGAATAGTGGGATTAATTAATCGTTGAACCTGGCACTGCCCATGAAAGGTATGTGTTTATGACAGGGAAATGTGTTCTGTCACGATCTGATCAGTCCGATTTATCTGGGCGTATCTTCTCACCCCCTTTTCGGTTGAGATACCGAATCTACAGGAATATTTATCCTTTAATCCA
>JAPKXR010000108.1 GCA_026394715.1 Methanomicrobiales archaeon
ATCAACAGGGTCTCGGCCTGATGAGGCAGCTGGAAAAACATGGACGAAAGCCCCGGTAAAAACCTCCCGCTCAGGTTCCTTGACCTGATCCCAAATGGGATCATCGTTATAAGGCCAGATCATTCTATCTGTTTCTGGAACGCCTGCATGGCTCAGTGGACGGGCATATTACCCCGGGAGGCTGAAGGGACCAACCTGTTTGAACTCTACCCTGCCTTTAAAGACCCTTCCGTATTTGCGAGAATATCCCAGCTTTTTGAAGGAGGTCCTTCATTGCTGTTCTCCTCCCAGTTCCATCCACACCTGGTCCCCTGTTCGTCCCCGGGCGGGGACCTCCGTGTCGAGAAGATCTCATTTATACCGTTTTCACAGGCGATCGGGATGTGTGCGTTAGTACTGATCGAGGACGTATCAGACCTTACTAACCAGGTAAAGGCATACCGTACAATGAAGCGGGTGGCCGAAAACCAGCTTGATGACCTGAAGAAGGCCCAGGACGTAATTTACCTCACTAATAAAAAATTGAATCTTCTCAACAGTATCACCCGACATGACATTAACAATCAACTGACGGTGCAGATGGGATATCTCGAGATACTCGAAGAGAGCCAGCTCGATGATACGCAGAATGAATATTTCATGAAGGTTTCCACCGCTGCAAAGTGCATATCCTCCATGATCCGGTTCACCAGGGAATATGAGGCCATTGGTGTCCATGCCCCCGTGTGGCAGGACCTCCGCATACTCGCAGACTCTGCCGCAAAGCAGGCCCCGCTCGGAAAAGTCATCGTGTACAACGAGATCCCTGCCGGCACGGAAGTGTTCGCTGATCCGTTGATTGCAAAAGTTTTTTACAACCTGATGGACAACGCAGTCCGTTATGGCGGGAAAATAACGTTCATCCGGTTCTCTGCCCTGGAACGCGAAGGTGCTACCGTAATTGTCTGCGAGGACGATGGGGACGGTATTCCTGGAGAGGAAAAAGAGAAGATCTTTGAGCGTGGGTTTGGGAAAAATACGGGCCTTGGTTTAGCCCTGTCACGGGAGATCCTTGATATTACCGATATCACCATCCTACAGAATGGTGGTCCGGGGAACGGGGCCCGGTTCGAGATGTCGGTGCCGAAAGGTGCGTGGCGAATAGCAGGGTTTCGGTGATTGAAAATGTCAGACGCACCCCGTCTCCTCTATGTCGATGACGAGCCCGGCCTTCTTAGCATCGGTAAACTGTTCCTTGAGAGAGAGGGAGCGTTTACTGTCGACACGCTCACATCAGCCAGTGAAGCACTTACGCTTCTGAACACGCAGCAGTATGATGCGATCATCTCTGATTTCCAGATGCCGGAAATAGACGGTATCACGTTCCTCAAACGACTCAAGGCATCGGGGAATACCACACCCTTTATCATTTTCACGGGAAGGGGACGTGAAGAGGTCGTCATCGAGGCGCTCAACGAGGGGGCCGATTTTTATATCCAGAAAGGAGGTGAACCAAGAGCACAGTTTGCCGAGCTGGCAAATAAGATCCGTTATGCAATAACGCGGAGACAGGTGGAAGACGACCTGTCAGAATCACAGACGCAGACTGCAGAGATTATTGATTTTCTCCCGGACGCAACGTTTGCCATTTCAACAGACGGGGAGGTGATCGCCTGGAACCGCGCCATGGAAATCATGACGGGAGTACATAAGAAAAATATCCTCAATAAGGGGAACTATGAATATTCCCTCCCGTTTTATGGAGAACGCAGGCCGATCCTCATCGACCTTGTTTTGAATCACGATGAAATTACTTCCGGGAAATACCCTTTCATTCGAAAAGAGGGAGACAAGATCGCATCAGAAATCTTCATTTCTCATTTTCATGATAACCTGGGAGCATACCTCTGGTTTACCGCATCGCCGCTCTATAATTCACAGGGGGTCCTTTCCGGTGCGATCGAATCCATACGGGATATCACGGAACAGAAGCGGGCGGAAGAGGCACTCGGCGAAAGTGAAGAGCGGTACCGGCATGTTGTCGAGGACCAGACCGAATTCATCTCACGGTTCCTTCCCGATGGAACGCATATCTTCGTCAATGATGCCTATTGCCGTTACTTCGGTGTAGCCCGGGAAAAAATTCTCGGGCACAGGTTCAGACCGGTAATTCATTCAGCTGACAAAAAAGCTGTGGACGATTTTTTTGCCACACTCACCATTCGGAATCCTGTCGGGTCGATTGACCAACGGATTATCATGCATGGTGGGGAGATACGCTGGCAGCGCTGGAGTGAACGGGCAATTTTTGATCCTGACGGGAACGTCGTGCAGTACCAGTCTGTCGGCAGGGATATCACGGAACAAAAGCAGGCAGAAGAGGAACTTTGTAAGAAAAACGAAGAGCTCCAGGCATCATATGAGCAGATTGCTGCAGCTGAGGAGGAGCTGCGAGCCAACCTGGAAACCATGACCGGGCAGGAACGGGAGCTCCGCGAGAGCGAGGAGAAGTTCCGGACACTCTTTGAGAATGCAGGTGATGCGATTCTCATCATGGACCGTACCGTCTTTCTGGACTGCAACAGAAGGACAAATGAAATGTACCAATGTACCCGTGACCAGATTATTGGACATACACCGGGGGAATTTTCCCCGGAACGCCAGCCGGACGGCCAGTTATCTGCAGAAAAAATGAAAAAGAAAATAGATGCTGCCTTTTTGGGAGAGAACCGCTTTTTTGAATGGGTTCATATCCACCAGGACGGCACCCAGTTCATTGTCGAAGTGAGCCTGAACCGGGTTATGGTGCAGGGTACCTACTACCTCCAGGCAATCGTGCGGGACATCACGGATCGAAAACAAAATGATGACCAGACTGCACAAATGAGTTACTTAAAAGAGGAGTTACTGGGGACGGGAGACCTTCAGGGACAACTAAAACTGGTCAGCGACAGTTGCATCCGGATCTTTGGGGCTGATTTTGCCCGGATATGGTTAATCAAGGAAGGTGATCTCTGTGGAAAAGGATGCAGGCACGCGTCCGTGTCTACTGGGCCGGAAGTGTGTCGCAACCGCACACAATGTCTTCACCTCATGGCAAGTTCCGGGCGGTATACCCATATTGACGGGAGTCACCAGCGGGTCCCGTTCGGGTGTTATAAAATCGGTCGTGTAGCTTCGGGAGATGATCCATTTTTTATCACCAACGATGTCATCCACGATAAGCGGGTCCACGACCATGCATGGGCACAATCATGTGGACTGGTCTCCTTCGCAGGCTTCCGGCTTATATCGCAGGAAAAAAGAACGGTTGGTGTATTGGCACTATTCAGGGACCGGGCAATTCCTGCAAGGGAGGAAAAACTGCTGGTGGATTTGGCTAACACCCTTTCTCAGGTGATAATTTCAGGGCTTGCTGAAGATGCGCTCCTTCGTAAAAACGAGGAACTCAATGCATCCTATGAACAGATTGCTGCAGCGGAAGAGGAACTCCGTGGTAACTTAGATGAAATGACCAGGGCAGAGCAGGTACTTCGTGAGAACGAAGAGCGGTATCGACAGTTTTTCAAAACAACCCTTGATTGCGTTTTTATCACAACCCATGACGGGCAGTGGGTAGATTGTAATGATGCACTGGTTGACGTTTTTGGCTATGAAAGCCGGGAAGAAGTATTCAGCGTGCCTGTCTCTTCGTTCTATGCACACCCGGAAGAACGGTTCGAATTCTTAAAAATTGTTGAACGGGAAGGATATGTAAAGGAGCACCCCCTGCAATTTAAGAAAAAGGATGGGACGGTTCTTGACGGCCTCATCACGATTGTGCCCCAGAAAAACCATGACGGCTCCCCGAAAGGTTTTATTGGTACTGTTCATGATATCACCGGGAAAAAACGTCGGCATGCTTCGCTTTCCACTTTCGAACCGTTCAACCAGGGCCGTGTAGAGGACCTGCCGGATTCTATCGTTGTGTATGGGCCGGCAGACGGAGAGGTCCTCTACGTAAACCAGGCCGCAGTAAAAACACTTGGGTATGATGCCGAAACGATGATCGGCACATCATTACTCTCGTACGTTGCAGAAGAATGTCGAGATGATGTCGCTGCCAAAATGCTGGAACGCTATGAAATGGGCGGACTACCCATCTATGAGACCGATCTTCTCACGCGGGACGGGCTCCGGAAACTGGTGATTGTAAAAGGTACGAAGGTCCTGTTCCATAACCGCCCTGCGACCCTTCTCCTCCTCATTGACATCAGCCGGCGCAAGACACTTGAAGATGAGCTCACGGCACGCGCAGAAGAACTTTCACGGGTCTCAACCGCATTCCGGCAGACAAATAAAAAACTGATGCTCCTCTCCAGCATCACCCGCCACGACATCAA
>JAPKXR010000113.1 GCA_026394715.1 Methanomicrobiales archaeon
CCGCGGCGGATTCTATCACAATAGACCCGCATAAAATGGGATATATTCCCTATGCAGCCGGGGGCATCGTCGTAAAAGATCGGCGTATTCTCGATCTAATCTCATACCTCGCTTCGTATTTCTATGAAAAAGGAGAGGACACACCAACGCTCCTCGGGAGTTATATTCTGGAGGGCTCGAAAGCCGGTGCAACCGCTGCGGCAGTGTGGGCAAGCCACCGGGTGGTGCCGCTCAATATTACCGGGTACGGTCAGATCATCGGGCGGAGCATCGAGGCGGCGCAGATGTTCACCAATGGACTGAAGGCAACAAAAAGCATCAAGCTCGGCAGCAGGGAATTCGTTGTTGAGCCGCTTATGATAAACCCAGACTTTAACATCGTATGCATGGCGTTCAACGAAAAAGGCAACACAGATCTCGAAAAAATGAACAAGCTGAACGAGATTATCTTCCAGGAATCTTCGTATGTGGACGGTCCCGTGTATATGGACAACTGGATCACTTCCCAGACCTCCCTCAGTTATGTGGATTACGGTGATGCGCCAAAATCTTTTGTCGGGCGCCTGGGCATCCCGGGAAAAGAGTGGGACCGCGTGAAATCAGTGCTTGTTCTGCGGCTCTGTATCTTAAACCCGTTCCTCTCCCATTATGATCACCTTGACGTGACCTGGAAGAATTACATGGAGATTATGAAGGGGAAGATTGAGTCCGCGATAAAGCAGATGAAATGATTCCACCCGGGCATGCTATCGAAGAATGGAGGTTGCCGGGGAACCCAACTCAATCCCCTTTATCCTTTCTCCGGGGTCGGAGCTCTTAAAGCAGAATGGGTGTGGTATGAGGTCGAGGTGATACTGTACCATCAGACAATGCCAGCGTATCGGGACTCCATCCGGGTTCAGGGACGCTACAAGACAGTTCCTCAAAAAAAGAACAAATGATAATTATACAGCCATGGAGCAAAATAAACGGGAGCCTGGTATGCCGAAGAAATCTGCCAACGGATTTACCATAAGCCTTCTGGCCTTCATTCTCATTACATCTGCAGCGCTCATCAGCATGCGGACATTTCCCACCATGGGTGTGGCAGGGTGGCAGGTCATTTTTTTCTCCATTCTTGCCATCATCCTGTACCTTATCCCCGCTTCGCTCGTATCCGCAGAGCTTGCGACCGGATGGCCCCAGGAAGGAGGAGTCTATATCTGGGTAAAGCAGGCATTTGGCGAGAGATGGGGATTTACCGCGGTCTGGCTCCAGTGGTTCCAGATGACGATTGGGTTTATCACCATTCTCGCCTTTATTGCCGCCACATTTGCCTATATATTCAACGCTGATCTCGCCAATAACAAAATATATGTTTTTGTGGTCATGGTCCTTGTCTGGTGGGGGATGACCGTAATCAATTTCCGGGGATTAAAAGCATATACCCGGATAAGTTCGGTCGCGGTTGTCGTTGGCACACTGGTCCCGGCTATCGTGATGATTATCGGGGGGTTCTGGTATATCATGGCAGGTAATCCAATCCAGCTCGCCCTGCACCCGACAACAACTGACCTCATGCCGGATTTATCAAATGTCGGAAACCTCGTCCTTTTAGTGACGTTTATCTTTTCGTTCGTGGGTATAGAGATGACCGCAACTCACGCCCGTGAAATGGATAACGTGACGAGAAATTACCCCCTCGGGATTTTGGTGGTAGCACTCATGATGACGTTAATCCATACCATTGGTGCCCTCATCGTTGCGATGCTCGTCCCGGTTGCGAACCTCAACCTGCTCTCCGGTATCATGCAGACATTCGGGAAAATTTTTAGCAATCCTGCGGTAGGATGGCTCGTCCCGGTGTTCGCACTCCTGATTGCCTTTGGTGCGATCGGGCAGGTCTCGACCTGGATCCTCGGACCGATCCGGGGTCTGTCGGTTGCCGCCCGGGAAGGCACCCTCCCTCCCCTGCTACAGAAAACAAATAAGAACGGAATTCCCGTAAATATGCTGGTCCTCCAGGCAGTATTCATTACGTTCTGGGGTGTGATCTTTGTGGTCCTGCCCGGCGGTGTGAACGGTGCGTTCTGGTTACTTCTGGCACTGACAACCTCTGTCTATATCGTCATGTATTTCCTGATGTATGGAGCAGCGATCCGCCTCCGGTACACGCAACCCGACGTTCCCCGTGCATTCAAAATACCGGGCGGAAAAACCGGTATCTGGCTTATATCAGGTTTCGGGTTCCTCGCAATGGTCTGCATGTTTATCCTTGCCCTGATCCCGCCAACCCAGATCAAGGAGGGTGGCGGGTTTGAAGCGTTCATGATCATCGGGACCATTGTGGTCGTTGCAATTCCTATCATCATCCACGCGATGAAAAAACCGGAATGGAAAATTCTACAAACCCCATAAGCCACAGTTCATGCAGTAAAATCCGTAAGAGGCGCAATGAAACTTCTTTCCCAGATCGATGAGATGCCCCAAAGAGTGACCCTGCTCGTTCTCGCTCTCCAGTGGTTTATCATTA
>JAPKXR010000198.1 GCA_026394715.1 Methanomicrobiales archaeon
CAGGATGATTCTAACGATAGTCTACGACGCAGATGCCGAACTGATTGACACCGCGGAAGCAACCCGTTGTTCGTCCGACGTTTCCGCCCTGATCAACCACTACCGTGCCTTTTCCAACACGTTGCCTGGCGAACTCGGCAATCGGGGTCGTGGAGCAACCTCCCACGGGATCATCTGTGGCAAAGGACACAAAGACGAAAGCAGCACCGGCCCCAACCGAAGAAATAGCACCCGGACCCGAGCCTGGTAACATTGCCGTCCAGGAACATGATGCAAAAAGTATCCCGACGGGCCTGTTTGTCGTTATTCCGACGCGCAACAACGAGCTCGTGATCGGGAGCCTTGTGCACCTCTGCCGGCAGTATGCTGAATCGGTGATTGTGGTTGACGAGGACTCGGATGACCGGACATGGGAGATTGCAACTGATGCCGGCGCCCACCTGGTTCGTATTAACCCGGATGACGGGAAAAACCGGGCAATGTTCACGGGGTTCCAGGTCGCCCCTGAACGTGGCTGTTCTGCCGTGGTCCTGTATGACAGCGAAGGAATATTCCGTGCCCGGGAGGTCCCAACCCTTGTTGTGGACGTGATGAATGGGACTGCCGACCTGGTAATTGCTTCACGGTTCCTCGGGGGAAGGAAGGGTATTCCATCATTCCGTCCTGGTGTCGATAATGCACCATCGACGGTTGGGAAAACGCAGGTTGTTCCACCGGTTACCGATCCGGAGTCGACTTTTTTTGCCATCAGCCGGAAGGGCATCTACATCTGGACGTTGACAGTGAAAGCAATCACCCGGGGGAACGGATGATCTCCCGGCTTGCAAAGAAAGGGCTTGTCATCCGTGAAATTCCGATCATTCCACGCCATGAGATACCGAAAATCGGGGACGGGGGGCTCCCGCTGTACCGTGGCCACAAGGTTGCGGTGGTCGTGCCGGCATACAACGAGGAGTTGCTGATCGGTGAAACACTTACCGGCATCCCTGATTTTGTCTGCCGGATTTACATGGTGAATGACTGTTCGAAAGATAAGACACAGGAGGTGATCGACTATTATGCACAACAGGATGACAGCATTGTCCCTGTCCGGCACGAGCAGAACAAGGGTGTCGGCGCCGCTATAGTCACCGGTTACAAGAGAGCCATGGAAGATGGCATGGACATTGCCGCCATCATGGCCGGCGACCACCAGATGGATCCCGCCTTCCTGCCCCAGCTCCTCGACCCCATTATCGACGGCAAGTGCGACTACACAATGGGCAACCGCCTGGTCAGCCCTGCGTACCGGAAAGGGTATGAGTACCTGGCGGTTCTTCGGTAACTCGGTCCTGACGCTCCTCACGAAGATGGCGTCCGGTTACTGGAAGATGGTGGACCCCCAGAACGGGTATACTGCGATCTCAGGCCGTGCACGGGAACGGATCAGCCTTGGCAGCATCTACCCGCGATATGGCTACTTCAATGACCTTCTGGTTGAAGGAGACGCACCGGTAGTTTGTTGAGAACCGGTCCAATATTGAGGAGAATGCGGAGTTTTGAAATGGTTAATGAGTTACGGATCGCTCGTTCCAGGGAGTATTTTACCACCATTAGTACAAGTCCCGAAAGATCTTATGCCGGGTATCTCTCAATAGTCCTCACCAGACACAGCAAAAATAAATTTACGAAAATATCATGGTGTGCGCCGGTGAAACGATTTCAAGACTCGAAACGGTGCGGTCAGCAAAGCATTTATTCCCAACCCGGGTTTATAGTACTCTGTCAATGAAAAGGAGTGACTACTATACTCTCCTGAAAGGAAATCAAAAAAATATCAGGTTTGATCAATTATGTCATGCTGCTGAAAAATTTGGCTTCACACTTCGAGGGGGTAAAGGGAGTCACCGGATATTTGTGAGAGTGGGAATTCCTGAGATGCTGAATTTTCAGAATGTAGACGGGAAGGCAAAACCATATCAAGTGAAACAATTGTGTAGTATCATAGAGAAGTATTCATTACAAACTGAGGGTGAGGATGTATAAATACGCGATAGAGATCTTTTTCAGCGAGGATGATGAGGGGTATATCGCACTCATTCCAGAAATCCCCGGATGTTCGGCATTTGGTGAGACTGAGGAACAAGCGTTGAAAGAAGTCAAAATAGCCCTTGAATTATGGCTTGAAACTGCCAGCAAAGAGGGGCGGGAAATTCCAGAACCATCAGGGAAAGAACTGCTACGAAAAATTGTTGAAAACAGCCAACACAACCGTGTGCTATCCTGATACATAGGTAATTTAGTAAACGGGTGAGAATATTGTCAATGACGGTTCCAAATTCCCCGGGTTGGTCGAAATAACGTTACCCAGTCCGACACCAGATCCAGTGGTAATCCGTCCCGGCCCGACCTTTCTAAAATATATCTCACGTTCGCAAACGGCTGATGGAAATTTATAAAAACCTTTTTTCATTCGCAGAAGGAGAGTATATAATAGCAGAAGCAGGGAAGGGAGGAGATGGTCCTTTCCACCACTCACACCTTGCATCTCATTTTACAGGGGGGCATTCTTATGGAATTTGACGAAACCGGGGACGAGCTGACGGGTACCACGGAAGCAACCCGCTGTTCGTCCGACGTTTCCGCACTGATCTACCATTACCAGGCCTTTTCCAATACGTTGCCGGGCGAACTCGGCCGTGGAGAGAATTAAGCTGGTGAAATAGACCTCGCCATTGCACCACACAGGGAGACTATCTGCGGGAATACTCCTTATGAGCCCTTTTTTATTGTCCTGATTTTCTCAATTTTTACAATATTTTTATCAGTTTTGATGAGATAAAATACCGTAAAGGATCTACCGACATGAAGACGATAAACCGCGGGTGGACTGGAGTACTCGATTTTTTCCTTATTTCCCCCCGGGAACGGATCTTCTCTGAGATCAAGGATTTTTTCAACGATATTACGCCGGGTTTTTTGAGGCAGTTTTGTTATGAATTTGTCTGCTTTTCTTTCAATGATAAGATTGAACACGCTCTCCCGATCCCCGGCGCATTAATCGCCTTTCATGATCTCTTCCGGGTCAAACGCTACAAAATCGCCGGTCCTGTCGATCTCGGTAATCATCTTCCAGTCCCGATAATCCCGCTCACGTTGTACCATGCCGCTAAGCAGGTCATCATAACTCTGTCCGGCTTCTTTTAAATCATGCAAGTTTACCCATGTGTGTTTTTTCACAGGAATACGCTTGATCTGATTACTGCCAGTTTCAATGGATGATGATGGCATAACGATACATTGATCGGAAAGAAATTTAGAGTTGTGCATAGTTGCCTCAATGTACTTAAATGCCATAATTGACACGACCCAGGCTGAAGGTTTTCTTATTGCGTGAGTGAAGTTGGCAGGACTGCCTGACCAAAACCCCAGGCTTTGTGGTATGGTGTTGATAACGCGTCATCGATCGGTGAGGAAATTATCCGGGCTTCATCACCGTTCAAGCTCGATGGAAACGGTTTAAAGAATAAATGGAAAATATTCGTTTATGTGCCCTTTCCATTACGTAGAGGAGAAACTACCACTCATCCGGAAATAATTCAACAATGGATTATAGATTCCTTCAAGAACCAAATGCTCAATGTGTTGTCAACCTCCAGCACCCCCTCGTCGAAACATTTTCCAAACACCTGAATACGATTGGGTACCGGAGAAACCAAAAGGCCATTGATGAGATGAATGCCACCCCGGGCAGCAAGATCGGAGTCCCCACCAATCCGTTGAAGATCAAAGAAGCGGATTT
>JAPKXR010000172.1 GCA_026394715.1 Methanomicrobiales archaeon
CGCTGTCGGTAACCGCTAAAACCCGAAGTGCCCTGAAACAGGGGTCGGCGAAAAGTGGTGGTTTCGCGGCCCCGCACAACCGCCCGCGTTGGCCTGACCCGAACTGGAACAACCGTTGGCCAGGTGTTGTCCCTCGCTATTTCCCCATCAACTCCCCAGTGCCGCAACGTTTGGTACCCGTGGGTGCTGGACAGTGGGACCCGGCGGGGGCAAAACCGCAGCCGGTACCGGCCAAAACCCGAATTACCCCGAAAAAGGGGGTCGGCAAAGTGTGGTCTGACATGGGGATACCGGCTGACTTTTGCGATGACGGGGCTGGGGTGGGGCGGGATTTTGAGGCGGTGCAATAAAAAAGATTATTTTTTGTTTTCACCAGCGGCTGTAAGAATCGTCTGATGCAGAGATTTACTGATCCAGAAATTCCCCGATTTTTGCAATCGCTCCAGCTCAGCACGCATTGACCTGATCTTTTTGTCCGCTTTTGCCTGTAACAGGATACCGATGATCCCAATCACGAGTAAGCCGTGCTGTTCTGCTCTACGTCGCGCTTCCGTTTCATCGAGAATGATGATCGCAGCAGATAATTCAATTGCAAGAGCGATACTCTCCGCCTCACCTTCATGGAGATCCTTCAAAAGGGCTTTGATAAGCTCTGTATTATTTGGTGATACAACTGTAATCCAGCCCTCTGCACGGGCATTTTTGATCTCCTTTGCCCCTTCACGGTCTCCACCCTGGTCCACCACTTCCCGCCAGACTGCCGGAGGTATGGTAATGGAATTGTAATAATGCCTAAGTAGGTACAGACGCTCGATAGCCGCAAGGTGGATTAATGGTGATGAGTCACAGACTGCGTTTGACATGGGCGATATCCTTTTCCAAGTCGCCTGCGGTATAGTGACGGGAAATCTTCCGTTTCCCTAAAAGTTCTGTCCATTCCCACCTGGAAATACCTGCAAGAGCACAGGATTTCCCGGATGATAAAATCCCTCGTTTATAGAGTGCAAGTGCCAGTTCTTTCTGCAGCTCAGCATGGATATCTTCTGGCGGAAGACGGATGGCATCTACAATATCATTTGAGACTTTTAGTATAACCTCAGTCATGGGGATCTCTTCTTACCTGATGTGTGATTAACGCAGTAATACTATAGATTAGTATATAATTAAACCAATCCACTGCCGAATACAACAGCAGTTCCGATGTATCCGGGGTATGATAAACAGTGCTGACTCCTCTCCGGCCACATCCGGACCCCTGCAATTCCACCCCCCTAACCCGGGCGAACCAAGGGCGCATATGGGGGCTGTTTTGGAACAAGGCAAAGACAGGAGCCTTGGTATCAACGGGGAAAACCGCTGCCGGTACCGGCCAAAACCCGAAGTGCCCTGAAACAGGGGTCGGCGAAAAGTGGTGGTTTCGTGGCGCAGCACAACCGCCCGCAGTTGGCCTGACCAGAGCTTGAACAACCGTTGGTCAGGTGTTGCCCCTCGCTATTTCCCCATCAACTCCCCAGTGCCGCAACGTTTGGTACCCGTGGTGCCAGACTGTGGTGACCCGACGGGGGCAAAACCGCTGCCGGTACCTGCCAAAACCCGAAGTGCCCCGAAAATGGGGTCGGCAAAAAGTGGGGTGGCAAGGGGATACCGGCTGACGTTTGCGATGACGGGGCTGGGGTGGAGGTCAGTTATTCAGAATAAGGACCCTACCATGGACGAGGATATTGTCATTC
>JAPKXR010000205.1 GCA_026394715.1 Methanomicrobiales archaeon
TCATGCCGGATCGGACCCGGGTAGCGACAAACGGAAGGAACTCCATTTTCGGGGTTGGTCTGCATCCCGCTGCCCCATACCTGAAAACGACGCAAGTTTGCGCCAGGCAATCATGTGTCCCTTCCCTCGTACCTCAAACGATCCGTCAGGGACCATGGTTTTTTTATCTGCACTTTAAACCGGGTTATGATGTGGAATATTCCTGCTCGCACTGCCAGCTCGTCTGTGGCCCTGATTTCGAAGGGAGAAAGAAAAGTTACAATATGATAACAACAAGCGGGGTTGTCGTGCAGGATGATGTGGGTGTATGCAGGGTGGTTTCACCGCATGAGGCAAAAAAAACCCTTGCCGGTATGATACCTGAACGAAGAGCGTTGCATGAGCTGTTACCCCAAAAATAAATATTTATAGCAAAATAACAAACTATATTTAAATATTTATCGGCAAATGATGAAAGTTACCCCCACTGATTTGTGATGATGCAGGGGCCTGATGCCACGTTTATCTTCAGATTATGAAAAGAGCAGTGATAGAAAATCAATAGCATCTATTGTGCCATAAATCCCGGACTGGGCAGCCTGCTCCGAATATCTCTTTGTACTGTCCGTTTTTAGTCCCCTGACGGCAAACGGCACCGGGTCCCGGGTGTGGGTCTTTAACCTGATTGGGGTCGGGTGATCGGGTAATATCGCAATGACCCCGGAAAACTCCTCCATGATTATCCCGAGCATCTCATCGACCCGCTCGATTGCCTTTACTTTTTCCTCGACACTGCCAAGGTGACCCGCCTCGTCTGGTGCCTCCACGTGAAGATAGAGAAAATCAAGGTGCTCCAGCGCATCAATTGCATACCGTGCCTTTGCATTATAATCCGTATCAAGGTACCCGGTTGCCCCCGGTACCGTGATGACTTCCATCCCGGCGCACCGGGCGATCCCGTTCAGGAGGTCAACCGCTGAGATCATGCCGCCGGTTTTACCGTACTTGTCGTGAAACAAGGGCAGGGCGGGTCTTTTCCCCCCGCTCCATGGCCATATCTGGGTTGCCGGTGTTTTTCCCGTGGAAATACGTGCCTTGTTTACCGGGTGGCCCAAAAAAACCTTCATGCTCTCCTCGATGCAGTGCCGGAGAATACCTGCATCCTCCCCCGAAGGGAGATACGGGCCGACTTCCTGGCCTACAATATCGTGAGGGGGTGTGGTATCCGACCCTTTTCCCTTGTTGATCACGAGGAGGTTCCGGTAGCTGACCCCCTCTTTCAGGAACACATCCGGTACCTTTTTCGCCAGTGCCTCCAGCAGATCGCGGCTCTCCCGCGTTGAGATATGCCCCGCAGAAAAATCGAGCATCTTCCCGTTTACCACGGTTGAGATATTGCAGCGGTACGCGACATCATCATCCCTGAGCGGGATTCCCATGCTCATCGCTTCGAGGGGGCCGCGACCGGTATAGTACCGCCCTGGATCGTAGCCGAGGACTGAAAGGTTCGCGATATCGCTGCCAGGCTCAAAGTCTTCGGGTATTGTACGGAGCATGCCACACGCCCCTTCCCGTGCGATCCTGTCCATATTAGGCGTATCTGCATATTCGAGCGGTGTCATGCCGCCAAGCCCGGCCAGCGGTTCATCCGCCATGCCATCCCCAAGGACGAGTAAATACTTCATATCGCTCAGTCTCCTGCCTTATGATACCGCTTTCCCAAGCATTGCCCGAACGGCAACCTCGACACTTTCAAGAGACCCGACATCCGGTTGCCACCCGAGCGCTTTTAGTTTCTCAACCGCGAGCTGCATCCGGGGGACATCGCCAACCCAGCCCCGTTCACCACCGGTAAAACGGTACTGCACATGGGAAAGCCCCATCTCGCGCACGATAATGTCCGCAATGGTCGTAACATCAACCCAGTCCTCGGAACCAATATTGAAAATGTTGAGCACGTCGTCAGAATTTTCCACGGCAAACAGCATCGCCCTGATGCATGCCTTAACTTCCAGGTATGATTTGGTCTGCCGGCCATCCCCGAGGATCTCGAGTTCCCCGGGCCGGTCCTGTAGTTTTTTAATAAAATCCGTGATCACGCCGTGGTTGCTCCGCTCCCCGATGATATTCGCAAACCGGTATACCCATCCTTTCATGCCAAACCCATGGCAATATGCGGAGATCAGTGCCTCGCAGGCAAGCTTGCATGCCCCATAAACTGAGACCGGTTCAAGCGGGTTATAAGACTCCGGTGTTGGTATAATCGTGGCATCGCCATATACCGTCGAGGTGGAAGTAAAAACGACCGCGGGCACCCCGTGAGTACGCATCGCTTCGAGCACGCGGTACGTGGCAAGGATATTATTGTGGATCTGGCTGTCGGGTGTCAGCGACCCCTGCCGCACATCCGGGTCTGCGGCAAGGTGGTATACCCGTTCGACCCCGGTCAGTGCATCCTGCCACCCGTCAAGCAGGAGGTCTGCCTTGACAAGCGTTACCCGGCCTGCGTCAATATGACCTGCAATATTCCGGTGCTCTCCGTTCACCAGCGAATCGATAACAACCACGCGGTCGCCCCGGGCGACCAGCGCGTCCACGAGGTGCGAACCGATGAAACCGGCCCCACCCGTAACGACACACAACATCATAACATAATAGGGAGCCCAGTGCTATAGGATTACTGCTATGTATATCGGGATCGACCATGGTACGACCGCAATGAGGTTTGCCGGTGATGGCTGCGAGTTCAGGATCTCGAGAAAGGATGCGACCCGTTTTGTCTATACCGATCTCGACCGTCTCTGCCCCCTGGAGGAGATCGAAGGAATTGCGATAAGCTACTCAATGGGGGACAATTTTTCCAGAATAACTCCTGTGTCAAAATTAAAAGACCGGGGTGTTGTGAGCCAGGGTGGGGCGGGTGAGCATATCGGCGGGGGGACCCGGGTCTTTGATGAGATCCTGCGTAGCGGCCTTCCGGCGGTGGCCGTACCAGGTCTCCACCGGGGCTCACCGACTGATACCAGGTTCAAGGCATATTCACACCAGGCGAGCCCTGAAAAGATTGGAATAGCCTATTATGCCGTGGGAGCCCTGGGTCCCGATGTCGTTGTATCTGATGTGAGTTCCAACACGGTAACCCTTCTCGTCACGGCCGGGCGGTTGACCGGGGCATTCGATGCCTGTATATTCGCCCCCGGGATGCAGCACGGGGCCCTGGATGTCGATGCGATACGGAGGATTGACAGTGGCGAGGCGGGTGCGAATGAATCATTCCTGCGTGCCGGCACGGCGTTCACGATGCCAGATGACGAACGTGAGCGGACCATCGCAATGTTTTCCGCGATGGAATGTGCAGCCCTCCTCCTCCTTAACCCGTGCGCGAGGGTAGCGCTTGCCGGTAGTCTTGCGCCGGTCATAGGGCCTGAAGTGGGCCATCTCCTGGATCGGCCGGTTACGGTGTATGATGAATGGTGCGCGTCTCATGGACTTGCGCAGATCGCAAAAGATGTCTTTTCCGGTAGCCGGTCAATTCTCGGTCTCGATATAGATCTGTAGATTTATATTGATTAATCATGTAAGATTATGTGGGATTTTCTTTGAGAGAGCTGCGTATTCATGGCAGGGGTGGACAGGGTTCGGTCACTGCCGCCGAACTGATTGCAGTTGCTGCATTTGAAGGGGGCGTGTATGCCCAGGCGTTTCCCGCATTCGGGGTGGAACGTCGTGGTGCACCGGTCCAGGCATTTGTGCGGTTCAATGATCACACAATCAGGCTGCGGAGCCAGGTATATGAACCTGATTACATCATCGTGCAGGACAGCACGCTGATCCGGGATGTCAATGTCTTTCTGGGTGTGAAACCCGGGGGCATTGTTATTGTTAATTCGGGGAAGAAGGTCGATGCCAGTGTGCCGGCCGGGGTGAAACTGATCACCATCGATGCGACCTCGATCGCACTGGAGGTACTGGGTCTCCCCATTACCAATACCACGCTGATGGGAGCGTTTGCAGCAGCAAGCGGGGAAATAAAATTTTCTGCCCTTGAAAATGCGCTCAGGCACCGGTTCCCCGGAGAGCTTGCAGAAAAGAATATCAGGGCCGCAAAGAAGGCGTATGAGATCGTGAAAGGGGATGCCTGAAATGGCGCTTGGATTAGGATGTTCTTCCCGTCCCGGGAAGGCACGGAACAATAAAACGGGTTCATGGCGGGTTTTCAAACCGATATTTGACCACGATAAATGTACGAAATGCGGGATGTGCAAAACGATCTGCCCCGAAGGCTGCATCGAGGAATCGGAGGACGAGTTTTTCGTCCCCAACGAGACCTATTGCAAAGGTTGCGGGATGTGTGCAGAGGAATGCCCGTCAGATGCGATCACCATGGAACAGGAGGAGAAGTAGATGCTTGAGATCACAGAAGGCTCACATGCGGTAGCAAAGGCGGTGAAGATGTCCCGGCCCCAGGTGATTGCGGCATACCCGATTACCCCGCAGACCCATATTGTGGAAACGCTTGCAGACATGGTTGCAGACTGCGAACTGGATGCGGAGTACATCACCGTTGAGAGCGAGTTTTCGGCGCTCTCTGCCTGCCTTGGCGCAAGTGCGGCAGGATCAAGGACCTATTCGGCGACCACGTCCCAGGGCCTTGCCCTGATGTTCGAGGTCTGTTTCAACGTATCAGGAATGCGGCTTCCCGTTGTGATGACTATCGCAAACCGTGCACTGGGTGCACCGCTTTCTATCTGGAATGACCAGCAGGACTCAATTTCGCTCCGTGACTGCGGGTGGCTCCAGTTCTATGCAGAGGACAACCAGGAGGCAACGGACCTCCACTATCTCGCCTACAAGGTCGCGGAAAACCCGGAAGTCCTGTTACCGGCATTTGTCTGCTTTGACGGGTTTATCCTCTCCCATACCTATGAGCCCGTTGACATGCTCACACAGGAGGACGTTGACCGGTTCCTCCCGCCATACAAACCTGTCCAGAGGCTTGATGCCGATGATCCCATTAGTATGGGCATGTACGCGACACCGGACTATTACCTCGAGTTCAGGTACGAACACGACCAGGCAATGAAGCGTGCAAAAAATGCGATCAGTACGGCG
>JAPKXR010000180.1 GCA_026394715.1 Methanomicrobiales archaeon
GAAGCGGAAGGGTACGGGCTGCTGAAAAATCACGGGATTCCCGTACCCCTGTTTTCGGTTGCCCGGTCCCGCCAGGATGTGGCGGTCGCCGCAGAACGTACAGGATATCCGCTGGTGATGAAGGTAATCTCTCCCCAGGTGGTCCATAAAAGTGATGCGGGGGGTGTGATCACCGGTATCCGGTCAATTGTTGAAGCTGAAGCTGCGTATGATACAATAGTCCGCAGCGTGCAGGCATTTGATCCATCCGCAATTATTCTGGGTCTTATCATTGAACAGCAGAAGGAAAAGGGACTTGAGATCCTGATCGGTGGCAGGGTTGACCCGACATTCGGAAAGGTAATAACGGTCGGTATGGGGGGGACCCTGGTTGAACTGATCAAAGATGTCTCAATCCGGGTGCTTCCGGTCAATCCTTCCGATATCAATGCCATGGTCCATGAATTGCAGGCCTATCGTCTGATCAAAGGGTTCCGGAATGAACCGGCACACGATATTAATGCGCTGATTACGTTGATCGAGTCTGTTGCACGCATGTTCCTGGAACGATCTGAAGTTGTAGAATTCGATCTCAATCCTGTTTTTTTATACGGGAATGGGGCGTGTGTTGTTGATGCCCGGTTCTATGTGACGGATGAGGGTGCGGTGCCGGAAGGTAAGCAGGAGCCGGTGATGCCGGCGGAGCTCCTTCATGTTGAGTCAATTGCGGTTATTGGCGCATCCCCGGACCCCAACAAGGTCGGGTATTCAGTCCTGCGTAACCTCCTTTCATTTCCGGGCCTCCTGTATCCCGTGAATCCGAAACACGAGAAAATCCTCGGGAGGGCCGTGTATCCCACTCTTTCGTCCATTCCAGGCCCGATCGATATTGCCGTTGTTGTGGTCCCGTCGCATTCTGTCCCTATGGTAGTCGAAGAAGCCGGAGTCCGGGGGGTCCCACTTGTCGTCATTATATCCTCAGGATTCCGGGAGTCCGGGGAAGCCGGATCGGTTCTTGAAGACCAGGTACTCACGATTGCCCGGCACTACGGCATCCGGATCGTAGGCCCGAACTGCCTTGGTATTATGCTCCCCCACCAGGGGATCAATACAACATTCGACCCCATATCTCCAAGGCCTGGTAGTATCGCATTCATTTCGCAGAGCGGTGCCATCATCTCTACTATGGTGGACTGGAGCCTGCCTGAGGAGATCGGTTTTTCTGCTGTTGTCAGTATCGGAAACCAGGCAGATCTTACCTTTGAAGATTTCCTGCTGTACGTCGCGGATGATCCCAACACCCGGGCAATTATCCTGTATATTGAGCAGATCCGCGAGGGACAACGCTTTATGAAGATTGCCCGGGAAGTCACGCAAAAAAAACCTGTCGTTGCGATCAAGTCCGGGTCATCCCGGATCGGACAGATGACCGCGGCATCCCATACCGGTTCGTTATCAGGCAGTTATGAGGTATATATGGCAGCATTCTGGCAATCCGGAATAATTCCCGTGCGGTCCATGCGTGAAGCGTTTCAGACGGCCGAACTCCTTTCATCTGAAGGATATCCCAAAGGTACTCGTGCTATCATCATCAGCAATGCCGGGGGCTTTGCAGTACTCTCCTCTGACTATGCAGAACAGTTCGGGATTGAAATAGTGGAGTTTTCACCCGCAATCATCCAGGAACTTGACGCCATCCTGCCGGTTGACTGGAACCGGCGCAACCCGATTGACATGGTGGGGGATGCGACGGCTGACAGGTTCGCCCGGACGTTCGACGTGATGATAAAAAATCAGGATGCCTGGGATATCGCATTTGTAATTAATGTGCCATCAGCAATATCAGACCCTATACGAGTCGCAAACGAGCTGGTCAGGTTCTCGAAAAATACCCACAAGATGATCGTCGGGTGCATGATTGGCGGTGACTCCATGAAGACACCGCTGCGGATCCTGAAGGATTCAGGGATACCAAATTTCCCTGACTTAGAAGACGCCTTCAAAGCGGTAGGGAATATATGCCGCCACATATGCTGGGAAGAATTTCATGGGAAACGGTGCGGACGTTAACATTGTGGGAGAACAAGGAAAATTAACCCGCGTCAGGTCCTTCGAACGCACCGTTGGGAAAAAATTAGAATTTGAAATTTTTATTTACGATTTTAATCGCACAATAGTCCCCGCACATCGTGCAGGCATCGGTATCAGCGGGTGATCGTTCGTCCCGGATTGTCTTTGCCCGTGCGGGGTTCATGGCAAGCTGGAACTGGCGGGTCCAGTCCAGGTCACGGCGGGCATGGCCCATCTCGAGGTCTGCCTTACGGGTCTTTTTCAGCTTGATCATGTCCCCGACGTGTGCAGCAATCCTTGAACTCATGACACCTTCGTAAACTTCCTCAACAGTCGGCAGGGCAAGGTGCTCAGCCGGAGTGACGTAGCAGATAAAATCTGCACCAAGACTCGATGAGATGGCGGCACCGATGGCGGCAACCCGGTCATCGTAACCGGGGGCAATGTCCGTAACCAGGGGCCCGAGCATGTAGAACGGCTTATTGTTCGTCACACGCTTCATCAGTACTACGTTTGCCTCGATCTCGTCAAGCGGGATGTGTCCGGGTCCTTCAACGATCGTCTGGACGCCTTCTGCATGGGACTTGTCCGCGAGCTCGGCATTGATCAGGAGTTCCTGCACCGCCGCACGGTCAGTTGCATCATGGACAGCACCGGCCCTCATACCGTTACCCATTGACAGGGTGACTTCATGCTCCTTCATGATCTCGAGGAGGTAATCGAACTCGGCATACAGTGGGTTCTCCTTCTCGTTGTGGAGCATCCATGCTGTCATGAATGCACCGCCGCGGGAGACCAGGCCCCCATGCCGTCCCTGGTTTTTCAGCCGCTTTATCGTCTCAAAGTTGATCCCGGTGTGGATCGCCATGAAATTTGTCCCGAGTTTTGCCTGTTCAGCGGTGATGCGGAAGAGGTCATCCTCTTTCATGTGGATGACTGCACCGTCTTTCCTCGCCGCCTCGATAAACGCCTGGTAGAGTGGGACGCTCCCAACCGAGAGGGTGGTGGCCGCAACAACGCGTCTTCTGATCTCGGCGAAGTCTCCTCCTGTTGAGAGCTCCATCAGTGTGTCAGCCCCGGCAAGTTCGGCCTGCCGGGCCTTTGCAACTTCCATATCGATATCAACGATGTCAGAGGACGTCCCGATAGAGGCATTGACCTTGGTTGTCAGTCCTTCACCAATACCGCACACCTTGACCTTCCGGTATGGTGATACCGGGATAACAATATGGCCCCCGGCGACCCCTCTCCTCACAAATTCCTCGGTGACATCCTCTGCCTTCGCAACGGCCTGCATTTCCTGGTTAATGATGCCTGCCCTGGCATCGCTGATCATACTCATACCATCACAATTGTGGAATGAACAAGATAAAGGCTTGTTTTAAAAATCGCAGACTAAATTTAGCTTGTTAAGTGATCAAGTAAAATTGTTTTGCATTTACACAATTTTACTTTATTATTTTTTGGAATTACCCAAAATGGCCAGCCCTGTAGCCTTAATCTCCATAAAAGTATGTTGATTGATAAATTGGGGGATGATTAATCTTCCTTTCCCCAGAAAAGGTCTGCTTCTTTCTCCATTTTCTCAAGGCGCGAATAATAGTCCGGGAACTCGTTCAGGTGTGCAAGCGCGATCTTTCCGGTCATCACCGGGTCATCACTGGTCACATTGGTGGCCGGGGCTGAAAGGCCATGTTCAAGTTCCACATCGAGGCCCAGCCTGAACTGTTCCATGTCAAACTCTGACCAGGTAATCCCAAGTGTTTTGCCAATTCTTGCGGCATCTTCGGTAGTAAAATGTTTCTTCGACATTCGCGTTTCCCAATAGTAATGGGTGCTTGCCTTTGACATAATTTTTTCCATCCAGGTAAAATAATACCCGGACGCCGACGTAATCTGGTGATGAAAAATTATGCCCGGGGCCACTTCACTACATTGAATACCACACTTCGCCATACTACTGAGCACAGATTTGATTTCTGGCGAGCACGATGGATGTCAATTTCGGTGGTTTTGTCCCAATCAGCACGGTAGACTGGAGGGGAAAAGCGGTATGCACGGTATTTTTACGGGGTTGCCCGGTACGGTGCACGTACTGCCATAATGCGTCCATCCTGTCAGGGAATGACACAAGACCGGTAGAAGAGGTCATCGGGATGATCAGGTCGTCCCGGCTCCTTATTTCCGGGGTGGTATTTTCAGGTGGTGAGCCGACCATGCAGGAAGAGCCCCTGGTAGCACTGGCAGGTGCGGTAAAAAAAATGGGCCTTCTTGTGGGTGTACAGACAAACGGCGTATACCCTGATACCCTTGAAGTCCTCATTGAACAGGACCTCGTTGACCGTATCGCACTCGATATAAAGGCCCGGTGGCAGCGTTATGACAACCTGATGAACGTGCCCTGTGTCAGCAAGGTGCAGCGTTCACTGTCAATTTGCAGGGCTGCCAGTAAGGGGGGAAAAATTTCTGAGTTCGAGGTGGTAATTACCCTTTTCCGGGGCTACGAGGACGAGGTCCCGTATATCTCCCGTGAATGCAGCGACGTTGACCTTGTTATCCAGCAGGGTGTGCAGGGAGACATCCCCCCGATGTCCTGCAGTGAGTTAACAAAGATTGCAGACCAGCTCAACCGGCCGGTCAGGATCAGGACCCGTGAGGGAGGTGAGATTTCGTATGAAGGTAGTAGGGATCGTTGGATTACCCGCGAGCGGTAAGGGTGAATTCTCACGGATTGCGTTATCGTTGGGCATTCCCGTGATTGTTATGGGAGATGTGATCCGAAAGGCCGTGCAGGACGCGGGCCTCCCCTGCACGGATAAGAACCTCGGTGAGACTGCCGGGCGGATCAGGGCGGAACACGGCATGGATGCGATCGCCCGGCTCTGTGTCCCGGAGGTCAGGGGCCAGGACGCGCCGCTGGTGATTGTTGACGGGATCAGGGGTGATTCGGAAGTCCAGGTATTCCGGGACAGTTTCCCCGGCTTTGTCCTTGTCCGGATCGATGCGCCGTTCGGGACACGCGCGAGTCGTATTACCAGCCGGGGACGACCCGATGATAACCTTGACGGGGATGCACTGAAAGCAAGGGACGAGCGTGAACAGGCATGGGGCCTTGGAAAAGCTCTGCTCGGTGCGGATTACCGCATCGATAATGACAGCAGCCTGGAGTCCTTCATACGGAAGGTCATGGCACTCCTCGAAAAAGTGAAGGAGGTACCATGAGTACTACTCCGTATTTCTCTTCGTCGGCCAAGGTCTGGGACTCCATTGAATGGGTATCCGGTATCCCGGACGCAGGGTACAGCGGGTGGGAGGTCGTTGCAGATGGCCGGTACCGCCTTGACAACCCTGCCAACAGGAAGGATATCCGTGAAGCAATTGCGAGTACAGACCTTGCGATAACGGTCCATGCACCTTACGGTGACTTAAACCTGGCCACCCTGAACCACCCGATCTGGGAGGAGTCCATCAGGCAGGTCTGTGTCTGCGTCACAAATGCTGCTGAATTCACGGACCGGGTGACCGTCCACCCTGGCTACCTGTCACCGGTGGGAAAACTGCTCCCCGATAAGGCATGGCAGCTCCAGAAAGAGGCCCTGGTCAGGATCGGGAAAGTCGCAGCGGACTGTGGTGTCATTGCATGCCTGGAAAACATGATTGGGATCCGGGAGTTCCTCTGCCAGAGGCCCGAGGAGATCCTCGGGATGACCGAAGGTATCGAGGGGATTGGGATCACCATCGATTTCGGGCACGCCAACACGGTCGGAAGGGTTAAGGAATTTTTACCCCTCCTGCCCCATGCAACACATATCCACATCCATGATAACCATGGTGTATCAGATGAGCACCTGGCTCTCGGGACAGGGACGATACCGTGGAATATCGTTGGGCCTGCAGTCCGGAAGGATTATTCAGGGGTCGTCGTGGTTGAAGGGAAGTCACCTGAAGAAGGAAAGAAGAGCCTTGCCGTATACCAGAGGTGGTTTGTATAACCGGGGAGACGTTGCAGGTATATTTCCTTGGTACTGCCGGGGCCCTCCCTACCCCGCAGAGGAACCCCCCCTGCTTCATGATCAGGCGAGGGTCTGATACGATCCTCTTTGACTGCGGGGAAGGCGCCCAGCAGCAGATGATGAGGGCAAGGACCGGGTTTACCGTGGACGCCATTTTCATCACCCACTGGCATGCCGACCATTTTCTTGGTGTCATCGGTCTTGTGCAGACACTCTCATTCAACGGCCGGAAAGAACCATTGACTATCTACGGCCCGGCATGGGTGCACGAGTTTGTCACGGAGCTGCGTCATCTCTGCCGGTTTAATATAAAATTCCCGATCCTGTCAGAAGAGCTGGTCCATGGGGTGTCCATTCCG
The DNA here is from genome assembly GCA_026394715.1 of Methanomicrobiales archaeon. Classification (GTDB taxonomy): domain Archaea; phylum Halobacteriota; class Methanomicrobia; order Methanomicrobiales; family Methanospirillaceae; genus CAIKOD01. The sequence goes on from JAPKXR010000180.1 coordinate 6,422, forward strand.
TTCGAAGGGTACCAGGTGAGGGCATTTGCGACTGATCACGGGATGGAGAGCCTCGGGTACGCACTCGTGGAAGAATCAAGGCCTGGTCGTTTTGACCGGGAATCTGCAATTGCACTTGGTGTACCCCCCGGCCCCCTCTTCGGGCGCCTCCAGCGGGGGGAACCCGTGAGCATTCTGCAGGATGGTGTAACGGTCAGTATCACCCCTGAACAGGTGATGGGTCCTCCACGGCCTGGGCGGACCGTTGTATATACCGGGGACACGCGTCCGGTGATAAAAGACCTCCTTGCCGTGGTGGACCATGCGGACCTCCTCATTCACGACGCGACGTATGATGATGCCGCAATGGAACGGGCACGGGAAGTATTTCACTCAACTTCGGGAGAGGCAGGGGATATTGCAGGGAGGTTGTCGGCAGACACGCTGGCGCTGGTGCATCTGAGTTCCCGTTACACCAGTACAGCAAGCCATATCAGGGATGCAGCGAAAAGGTTTTATGGTAAGGTAATCGTCCCCGATGATCTTGATATGTTCGAAATACCATTCAGGGGATAGCCCTGTACTACCTGATATACGAAAATTCGCCGGGACTGCACCGGGATCTGCAGGAATGAAATGTACGAGGATTTGGAAAATGGAAGATAACAATGAAATAATTGTATACCGCCTGGGTGCATCATGTGACCTTGGTGACGTGGAAGAAGGGAAGACATATGCAGGGCGTGTGCAGGGGTTCGCTACGTTTGGGACCTTTGTCCAGCTGAATGAACGTGTAAAAGGGCTTGTACACAAGAGTAATGTAAAGACTGAGCACAAGGAGCGCGAAACGGTACTGGTCCATGTCAGGGCGATCCGGAGCAATGGGAATATCGACCTCGAAGAGGTCGTCATCCCGGTATACCAGGTGCGTGCCATTGAGAAGAAGAGTACCGCGGTACTCCTTGCAGAACTGGGTAAAAAAATCGGGCGGACTGTCCGGATAGAAGGCGAGATCGCACAGGTCAAGCAGACCAGCGGACCGACGATATTCACCATCGTTGACGAATCCGGGACAGAAAACGCGGCGGCATTTGTAGAGGCAGGAGTCCGTGCATACCCGGAGGCGGAGCTCGGCGACCTTGTCCGTATCGTTGGCGAGGTAATGCAGCGGAACAACCAGCTGCAGATTGAAGTTGACTCATTATCGGTTCTCACCGGCCCCGATGCCCAGGACGCCAGGGATCGGATCGACAAGGCACTGGACCTGCGTTCAGAGCCCGCGGACATCCCGCTCCTTGTCCCAAGCCCGGTCCTTGAAAAACTCAGGCCCGAGATGCGGAAGATCGCAAAGATCATCAGGCGGGCGGTCTTTACGTCCCAGCCGATTATTCTCCGTCACCACGCGGACGCGGATGGCATCTGCTCTGCCGTGGCAATAGAGCAGGCGGTCACCGCGCTGTTACGGGAGTCAGGGGGAGATTTCGATTCGGATTACTACCTTTTCAAGCGGGCCCCATCAAAAGCTCCGTTCTACGAGATAGAGGATATCACGCGGGACCTTGATTTCTCGCTGAAGGACCATGCCCGTTTCGGGCAGAAGATGCCCCTGATCCTCCTGACTGATAACGGGTCGACCGAGGAAGACCTGCCGGCCTACCGCATGGCACAGGTCTATGATCTATCAATTGCCGTGATTGACCATCATCACCCGGACGCAATTGTAGACCAGTTCCTTATCGGTCATGTGAACCCCTATCATGTCGGCGGGGATTTCGGGATCACCGCCGGGATGCTCGGGACTGAAGTGGCGAGGCTCATTAATCCTTCGGTTGAACCCAATATCCGGCATATCCCTGCGATTGCAGGGGTCGGTGACCGGAGTGAGGCACCTGAACGTGCGTTGTTCCTCGACCTGGTCAGGGAGTCATACAGCGAGGACGAATGCAAAAATATTGCGCTGGCTCTCGACTATGAGCAGTTCTGGCTCCGGTTTAACGACGGGCGTGAACTGGTCAAGGATATCTTAAACTTAACGAACAACCCCGAGCGGCACAAGAAACTTATTGCCCGACTGGTTGAAGGGGCAAATTTAATGATCGAGGACCAGATGAATGCCAGTATGCCCCATGTGAAAGAGAGGCAACTAAAAAATGGTGCCCTGCTGTTCCTTCTTGATGTCGAGATACATGCCCACAAGTTTACCTTCCCGCCCCCGGGTAAGACCTCGGGCGAAGTCCATGACCGGTTATGCCGGCAGCATGTCGGGAGCCCGGTTGTTACGATCGGGTTTGGCCCCGACTTTGCCGTCCTCCGATCAAGGGGTGTCATGATGAACATCCCGAGAATGGTCCGGGAACTGAGAGACGAGCTCAAGGGTGGGGGTATCAGTGGCGGTGGTCACCTTGTCGTCGGGAGTATCAAGTTCGTTGAAGGCATGCGGAACGAGGTGCTCGAAGCGCTGGTGGAAAAGATTTCCAACGATTCAACCGGCACATAAACCAACGGATAAATTTTTTTTCTTTTTTTCTTTTTCCCCTGTGTTTCCAGGCCACCGGCTATGCCTTTCTCCTGTTATGTAGCGTAACGGTTTAATACTGGTAATTGTTGCCCCACGGTACCCTGGTTCCCCGGTTCAAAAGTCTGAAAATTCGTCCTTTGTCGAAGTGCAGTTCATAAAAGACTTGAAATTATGGAATGAGAAATAGTTATTTATATATACGAGTGGCAGTGATAATTCAATATCTCAGGAGGTGAGAGATTCATGTCTTCTACAAGACGCATCGCCGATACATACAACGAGTCACAGGCACGGATTATTGCATGCCTGAACTCGGGTGTCACAAAAGGCAAGCACTACTTTAAGTCAAAATATATTGCAAAGGAGCTCGGCCTCTCGTCAAAGGAGGTCGGTACTAATATGGCAATTCTATCTGTAATATGCCAGGAGTTATCAATCATACGCTGGAGCTATTCGAATAGCACGACCTGGATGGTTAAGTCGAGGTCGGCATACTAATAAATCATGATACACTATTTTTCTAGGCTATGACTAAGGTTGCAGAACTGGAATCAACAATTGAGTTCATTGCAGATATCAATGAATGCAAAGACTGCCTGATGTCTCAGGACGCCACGTCTACCGACCCGGCCTGCCTCTGGTTTAATATTGACGTGCTGAAAGGCCACAATATCAGGGCCGGGGACCGGGTGCGCGTAACCGTCGAAAAAATCGACCCCTGATCCCCTGCGTATGCCAGGGGGACAGCCGGCACGTGTGAGCCCCCATCAGAAAAAGGGGTAGCGGACTCTTCATCGGGACAATAAGGTAGATATGGGATATTGACGAATGAGTATGAGTGCGGGGCCATAGGGTAGCCTGGCATCCTAGGAGACTGGGGGTCTTCTGACCTGCGTTCAAATCGCAGTGGCCTCACTAACTTATTTTCTGAATGTGGTACCCGGGGTTTTTACGAAATGAAACTCGATGATCGGTGTTTTGACTGTTTGCTCTCCAGGGTAGCCTTTGAATGTAAACTCTCGGCTGCAGGACCATTCCTTACGGATGAGACGGTGCGTTCATGTGCAGACCTCCTCTCGAAGATCCGCAATGATCCCGTGAGCCACCCTGAGATTGCAAGCGCGGTCCACCGGCATGCCTACGGGATGCTGAATAATACTGACCCCTTTAAGGATTTGAAGGAGCAAAGCAATGTCGAAGCATTATCCGTCTGTAACCGCGTGCGGCCGTCACTCCGGAATTTCCGCGACCTTGTCCTTGCCAGTATTATCGGTAATACGTACGATTACGGGGTAAAAACCCACCAGGTAACAAAAAATTTCGATGAATTTTTCACCACGATGTTTTCAAGGGGCCTGACAATTGATGATACGGATAGGATCCTACCGCTGACAAAGCGGGTGGTCTATTTTACAGATAATTGCGGGGAAATCGTTTTTGACCGGCTTCTCCTGGAATATCTCCATGCGAACGGGTCGGAGATCACCCTGGTGGTCAGGGACGCACCGATTTTAAACGATGCAACGATGGAAGAAGCTGAACAATTCGGCCTCCGGGACTTTGTAACCACTCTTACTACTACCGGATGCGGGACTGAGCTTGGTGTGCGGCCCGACCTCTGCCCGCCGGTCCTGAAGGAGGCACTTGGGCGTTGTACCTTGATCATCTCGAAAGGAATGGCAAATTACGAGTCTCTCTCCCTTGAAAAGGACCTTCCCCCGGTCGCCTACCTGATGGCGGTAAAGTGCGAACCCATTGCAGATGATATTGGCGTACCAAAAGGTTCACTTGTCGCGAAACTGTGCATGTAATTCTTTTTTGGAGTTGCCAGGGATAATACCCCGGGGAAAAAAGAGGAACTTACCCGGAATTCATGATACTTGAGGGGTCCTTTATCGGCACTGGTAAGATTGAACGCTAGAGGATACTAAAACACCAGGGCCATTGAAAATGATGGCGGAGACAGGACCATACACGAAATAACTGCGTCCCTAATCGTCCGGTCCAACGTTGTAATCCATCAGATATGAAGGAGGTAAGGGAGCGCTACCAGTGATACGAGAATCACGAGCATGATGGTGCTGATGGAAGTAGCGACAAAGGCCGCATATTTCTCCACTTTCCTTCCCTGAAACAGTCTCTCGATGCCTTCTTTTAAGATGTACCCGCCGTCAAGCGGGACCATCGGGATTGCATTGAATATACCCACGTTGATGTTGATCCACCCGCACCAGAAGAGCAGGTGCACGAGGCCCCAGAAAATTGCGGGATAGGGCACGGTATAATACCCGGTATCCGGCGTCTCAAAGGCAAGGACCCTCAGGTACTGGCCTCCTGCCGACATGTCAAACGGTACGCTGATCAGGCGGAGGAAACCGATCGGGGAGAACATGTTTCGGACGGTATCGATTACGGGTCCACCGTCATAATAAAACACACCCATGAACCCTGATCCATGCGCCCCGAACTCCGCCGGCCAGGCGGTAAGGTTGAGCGTGTAATCTTTGATCGTGCTGTCCTTCTGGATCTGCAGCACGGCCGTATCACCGGGATGACTCGAGTTGAGGATCGCACTTACCTCGTCACGGGTTGCTACCGGGACACCATTCACCGCCATAATGAGTGAGTCCTGCGGCAGTCCTGCACTGTACGCCGAATAGTTCTGGTAGACCCCATGGATAACCGGTGCATTGGTGGGGACGGCCGCCCCCATCACAAAAATAAGGAGGACGAAACAGATCGCACCAACCACGAGGTTATTCATGATGCCTGCACCGAACATCCTCATTTTAGGCATACCTTTTGCCTTATCGAGTTCCTCCTCATCAGGTTCTACAAAAAATCCAATCGGTATGACGGCAATGAGGGCCCCGATCCCCTTCACCTTGATATTTTCAACCCGGCAGAGGATCCCGTGGCCGAATTCGTGGACTGCGATCGTCAGGACGAATGCAAACCAGACGGCAAACGTCGAGGGCACGTATTCATTGATCCCTGGCAGCAGGAGGATGTTCTGGGGCTTGTAGATCCCGGTTGGCTCAGGCTGGAGCACAAGGGTGTATTGCAAGGCGAAAAAAAGCAGGAATGTAATAAGGACTGATACCAGTACCACAATGATCACGCCGATCGAGCCATAGATACGCAAAATTGGGCTTACACGGGTGAACCAATCAAAAAATGCTGTTTTATTGGTTTTTATTGCCATTATCGGGCCATAAAAAGTAACATGGTCCTCTAAAAATTTTTTCGTAGGGGTAGTAGTATACGCTGGAGAGACGGGGGTGTATTGTATGATATCGCCCTCCTTCGCTGGTACCAGAATTTCTTTCGATTGGGTAGCTATTGTTTCAGGAGGGGGTGGAAAAATTAAAAACCCTGTTTTAAGGTACTTATAGACAACAATTGCCACGGCTGCATAGATAGCGACCAATAAAATGAGGATCTGCAACCCGTTCATTCTATACATATGGAATGGCGAGCTACATAATGCTGTGGAAACCTGAAGTCTGCATGGGATTTTTCTTTGGAGCCAATCAGGAGAAATCCAGAATACTCGCTTGTGACCGCTCCGCGATCATCTTCTCCACCGTTTTCCAGCTGGCCCTGGCAAACACGGGCGGCCTCCCGGAACGTTGTATTGCTGCCGAAAGGAAGTTGACCGTACGCATGTCAGAGGGGTAACCGCTTCCTATATCCCCGTATTTTTTGGCAAGTTCCAGAATTTCCCTGTCGCGTATTACCTTTGCCACGATACTCGCGGCTGACACAAGCGGGAATGATTCATCGGCGTGGTGTTCGGCTACAATGCGGCATTCACAACCGAGGAAACCAGTCACCATATGGCCATGCCTCGCCGCGATGACATCACACGCATCGACATATGCAAGGTCGGGGGCGAGGTCGGTGATCACGGCGGCATGCAGGCGGGCAAGCAGGACATTCAGCGTCATGGATTTTCTGCCCAAGTCTATCTCTCCTGCGCTTACTACCCGCAACGCGATGGAACACGTGCTCTTGATCTCTTCATAGAGTCCGGCCCGTTTTTGCGGGGATAACTGCTTCGAGTCCTTAATGCCGATATCTGGGAGGATATCCTCGTGATCGGAGCCCACTGCAGCGACGACCATCGGGCCGAGCACTGCCCCCTTACCTGCCTCGTCTACCCCGCAGAACATGAGTACTGTGGTACCGGGTGCATGATATTTGAATAATGGCATGGGTGGAATTCCCCGTTTGTCTGCAGGGCCGGACGTTCCTGGCACCGGTAAAAAAAGAATTAATTGTTCCTATTTCAGATAATGCCGAAAAAAACCATTCCTGTGGTCGTGACCATGATGATAAGGATGACTACTGCAATTTTTGACTGGGTGCTGGAGCTGATCCCCGAAGGGGTGACCTCATGCCCTTTTGCATGGTCTTCTTCGAGGTGACTGGTATTTTCGGATTTCTTTGGTGATTCGTGCGTTGTCATTGGTACTTATTTCGGCAGATTGAATATTAACCTGTTGAAAATACCAGGCGCTGATGCACCGGATACACCTCCAACTGAGTATCAAGAAACCTCCCTGGTACCCGGGGTGTTAGAAAACCGGTTACTAACTTTGGGTCCCATCACGTTTTACATGACGCCTGATTGTGCCAATCCCGGAACAATACAGTCCGGCCCCTTTCGAGAAAAAAATGGCATGCTTTTCCCTGCCTCTTTGGTTTCACTAACCGTTACCTATCCCCCGAGTTTCAACGGTATGGTGGTGACTTTTGAGAACGGGACCTGCGGGGCAATACCGAAGAAATCCGGTGACGCGGTACCGTTCACCTGCAGGGTGACCTCCCCCCGGGCAAGTGCGCCAACAAGGGCGCCCGGAATTGCAGAAGTTTTTATGCTCACCGGAACCGTCACTTCATTCATCCCTGGTTTAATGTTGAAACTCCCTTTCTCACCATGTGAAATGAAGACCCATTCATTCCCCTTCTGGTAAAATACGTCAAAATTTATTGACTTAAAGTTAATACCTATGGGATTTGGGTTATCAATGCTCAGCGTTACCAGCAGGCCGATATTTGAAAAGTCAAGGGACTCTATTGCAACATCTTTTACATCAATACCCGGGTTTTTTATGAGCAGTCCGCAACCGGAGAAGAGAAGCGCTGCAGTTATCAGCAGACAGAGAAGTGCCAGATATCCATGCATAAGCAGTAATGATCCGGCTTCCTATTTTAGGTTGTGTCCCCTCCTCCAACGTCCCGGGCCCCCTGGTAACTTGTCCTTTGGGTCTTTGTTATTGGTGCAATTGGTTACATGCGTAAATTCAGGAGAAGGGGTAAAATTGAAGTAATCTTAACGTTTCTCAAGTTTCGCTTCCCTTTCTTCAAAGTCCCGTTCCAAGGTTAAGTCGTGTGTCAATATCCACATCTGCACTTGTTCCCTGGGTGAATCCGAAGGGGTCGTCCATAAGTTCGATCAGGAGGTCATGAATAAAGGGTATCATGTGATGTATCTAAGGTGGTATTCGGTGGCAGGGATTCAAAAGGGCCAAGACTGATTGGGAATAGTAAACCGGTCAGGACAGGGGTGGATGGGACGCGATAATACCGTTAAAACCCCGGGGGTTACGGGGACAATCGGGATTAAGCACTGGGAATAACCAAAAAAAGCGGCGAAAATGAAGTTATGTGATCAGGTTTTTTAACACCGCAAGTTCGAGTATGAGTTTTGGGTTTCTCTTGAGGAGCTCTTTTGCCAGCTGGAGCGTGGAAAACTCTTTTAAGTTGATAGATGTGGCGGTCTGGATGATCGCGTTCAGTTTTGCGTCTGTGAGGTTGATCATGTACTCCTTGATATGGTAGTTCCGCTCGATGGTCTTGCCCATTGTTGATTCCCGCCACTGCTTATCATAGGTCATGAGGGCATCTTTGCTGGTATCGCCCTTTTCGATCGCGTCAATTGCGACCTTTGCTGCAAGGTCACCGGTATACATCGCATTGTAGATGCCACCACCCGTGAGCGGGTCAACAACCCGGGCCGCATCACCCGCGATGATAAGCCCGTCCGCCACGGTACAGGCAAGTGGCCGGCAGACTGACACTCCGCCGACGATCCACTCGATAGTCTTTCCATTGGGGAACTTTGAAGCCATGTACCGGTCAAGATAGTCCTTTGCCCGGTGCCCGTTCCCGCTTTTTATTCCGCTGATCCCGATACCCACGTTTGCCGTACGGTCGCCTTTCGGGAATACCCAGAGATATCCCTGGGGGGCCACGTTGTTCCCGAGGCAGAATACCGTGCAATGAGGGTCGATATCGATATCGGTCACGATGTATTGTGCGGAGGACATGATCTCCCGGAGTGGCACCGTCGTGTCGACTCCGCACCATTTTGAGAATTTCGACTCGACACCATCAGCGGCGACAACGACGTCAGCCATTACGTCGGTCTTTGTCCCGCAGAACTCCAGCGTTGCCCCGCAGATTTTTCCGTCACTCATGATCGGGGCACTTGCCCGTGTCTTGACTGCCACGTCTGCACCTGCTTCGGCTGCCTGCCAGACCAGTTCACGGTCAAAGACTTTCCGGTCGAGGACATACCCGACTTTCCCTCCTGCACTCTCTGAGTCGAGCATCATGGTAGTGCCGTCAGGTGCAACAACAGCCGCACGCTGCATCTCTGCAGAGATGAAACAGGGGTCTGGTTCAACAAACTCTGCGAGGCTTTCCATGCCGATACCCTCCGCACACCTGACCGGAGCACCAATCGCAGGTCTTTTCTCAACAATGCAGGCAGAAAGCCCTGCCTTTGCAGCAGTTCTCGCGGCAATTGCTCCCGCGGGCCCTCCCCCGATCATGAGGAGGTCGTAATGCTTCTTCATTCGCGCCCGACCTCCAGTGCCCCGACTGGACATGCCTTCGCGCAGACACCGCAGTCCGTGCAGCCTGGTCCAACTTCGAGGTACGCATCGATCAGTTCAAGCGCCCCCTCTTTGCAGACCGATACACAGCACCCGCAGTAGCCACAGATATCCCGGTGAACCTTCAACATCCTGATAAAGTTGTCCTGCAACTCCAATAATAGTTACTCTCGGTGGGGTGACCCCGGGGCCTGAACGTGGGGCCGCGTGAAGTCCCTTATAAGTGTTGTCCAGGGTCCTCTCCGCATGTCCTTTGGAACCCTGGATGGGTGAGATTTCCCGGAATACCCGGAAGAGAGGCGTATCATCTGATTCTCCTCCGGAAAAGGATTCTTCTGCAGAAATGGTATGAGCATGAAATGAAGCTTCAGAAAATCTTAAAAAAAACCAGGTCTGATAATGAGCTGGTGTACCCTTGCCCCCAACTTCTCCAGATGGGATGAACAGGCTTCCTACATCGTTATCCCGGGCAATCTGCTCTAGAAAGGTTGTTGTCAGGGATGTTGAGGTCTTGTGCGTTAACCTGGGGCATGTTACCCGATGTATCTCAGTTCCTCGTCCTGGACGCCCCGTTCACCCTCGATGAGTTTCTGGACCATCCGCTCCATCTCGACCCCACGTTCGACGAGTTTCGTCGCATCGATCCCGAGTCCGATGAGGTTCGAGAGAACTTTTAACAGGCTGGTAGCGCTTTTAGGGTCGACGAGGTACCCGGAGGTCTCTCCCATCAGGCAGATCCCTTCAATATTACGGCTCGCACTGAGGCCGGGCAGGAGGCCTGCGGCCCCGATGATCCCGCCTATTGGTTCACCATTGTCAAAGGTTGCTCCGGCTTCCGCCGCCTCCTCTTTCAGTTCAATCCTGTTTACTGCACCAAGCACCCGCGGTTCTTCCACCAGGTGACCGACACCGAAACCCCCGAGGGTATAAATCCGGCGGACCCCTAATTCTTCTGCAATCTTCAGGTACTGGTCGGCGAGCAGGTAATGCCCTTCGTTGGAGGTACTCTGGAAGTCACCGACAAGGAAGAGGACCTGGTGGGTATCACTCTTGTAGAAAAAAATCTCGTTATTTGCGAGACGGATCACGCTGTCCTCCCCGATAATCACCTGTGGTGGAAAATAGACCGAATGGATCTGCGCGATTTTTATCGCGCCGAGCTCGTGAATGATATGTTCAGCCACCAGTTTTCCGACATGACCGATCCCCGGGAGCCCTTCAATAAGGACGGGTGAGTCCACCTCATCCTTAGAAAAATTATCAAGAAAACGGATTGTTATATCTTCCATTCTTTAACCCGTCTCCGGTACTCTCCAAGCCTGTCTTCCGGTGAAAATCGGGCCGGGTGTGCAGTCCTCGTCGCGCCGCCACAGGCCGGACACTGGCTTTTCAGTGTATAGGTCCTGTCTTTTTCGCAACGCTTAATATGACCACTCATGAACTCTTACCGGATTTCGGTTTCTTAACAAACTTACCTTCGCCGCCTGCCCGTTCGACTACGCCAATTGCAGCGCTTGCGGCCCTCTCAATTGCCTTCTCTGCAGTTTTGTAATCCGGGGCGGTGACTTTGATCCGGTAGGCCGGTGCACCAATGTAGGTGAGCTCGATCTCCACGTCCGCGATCTTTGGTTCGGCACTGCGGAGGGCCCGGCGAATAATGTTAACGCCATCCGGCTTTGGGGAGGTGAGGATGATATTCCCTGCCACGGTAACTTTCGGGATTCTTACGTTCTCTTTGGCAACCGCAACCAGTGCATCGACACTCGTTTCGGGAAGCCCCAGTTCCCCGACGACACCTGCCCCGTTCATGACGATATCTTCAAACGCCGTATACAGGTCCCCATATTTTTTGTATAATGCGGTCTCAACCGCATCAGCTGACCCGCCTGAAGCTTCCGCGGCGAAACTGATCCACTTGGCGGCCTTCGATTCGTTCTTCCACTCCCGGATCGTCTCCCGGCGCTGGTGTTCATTGACATCCTTTAATGAAAGGTCGATATGACCCCGAGACGTGTCTACGTTGAGGACCTTGCAGACCACCTTCTGGCCTTCCCTGATGTGGTCCCGGATATACTTGATCCACCCCGTCGCGATCTCGGAGATGGGGATCAGGCCTTCACGCCCGTTATACTCATCGAGTGAGACGAATGCAACAAAGTCCTTCACATGCTGGACCGTGCAGACGACGAGATCCCCTTCCTCCGGCCATTCTTCTCCTTTCATGTACGGCACTCACTTATACACTGCAAGTTTTTCAACCTGGATGCCTGCCTTGCCACCCGTTGGCTCGGCGAGCACTTTTCCGCAGACTACACAATCCACTTTGGTGGATGCCTTGTCAAAGACCAGCTGCTCATTTTCGCAGTCCGGACATTTGACCCTGATAAACGTACTCCTGTTATCCCTGTGCTGACGTACCATTGTTACACTCACTCCGTCAGTTCAAATTTCGCAATTCTGTATCCCGGGCGCAGATGTGCCTTTTTGCAGGTCTTGCAACGGTAACGGACATTGATTTTCTTGGTCGGTTTGTCCCCACCGGGCACTTTTGAGAATTTCCCCATATTCCCGACGTGGCCTCTTCGTGCCTTCTGCCGGTCGATCCAGTGGAGACCGGTCGTCTTGCTCTTCTTTACCTTCTCGACCTCGTGCTCCTGATGATTCCTGCAAAATGGGCAGTAGGTCTTAAATTTGGCGGGCATTTTCATGAGATTTACACCTATGGTAATAGTAACAAATACCAGTATTAATTTCCCGGAGTTATATTTAACACTATGTTGCGTTCGTTTAAGACTTCCGCATTCCTCCGGGGAAGTGTCACTATATCTTCTTTCATAAGGTGATAAATTCTCCCATCCACGCCCATAAATGGCTCCATCGTGTCCAGGACCCGGGCGAGGATATACCCCTGTCCGGGCAGGGGTGCTGTTTCCCCGGATCCGGGTGCAGGTTCGCCGGTTGTTTCATCGCCCGCTTCGGGAAATTCTTTCAAACCTGACGCAACAGCCATGTGGTCGTGCCGGGTGATAATGCAGATCTCACGATTTTTTGCGATTGCCCCGGTAACGGTATCAAACATCTCGCGCTCGGCGGGGAGCATCTTTTTCAGTTCATCTTTTTCAAGCGGGTGGCCCTCGATATGGCCCGATGAGAGGGTGAGTATTTTCTCTGCCCTGGTCCGGAAGAGGTCCTGGAGCGTCTCGCGTATGCTTGACGCCCGTTCTATCAGCACACGGGTGCGATCGCTGAAAGGGTCTTCGTTTGCATGCACATCTGATGTCAGCTCCTCCAGTTCCGTTTTTGTCGTTTCAAAAATATCGGACGGGATACTGGTCAGCCTGCCGGTCTCGCGCTCTGAAAGGAGAATTGTCCGGAGTTCCTCGAGGTGCACGGCCTATCCACCCCCGGAGATCTCTGCCATCCCGCGGCAGCAGAGGAATACTGCAAGGGCCTCGGGCACGTTGAAGGACGATTTTTCCAGCGCGTAGGTGTTCCCGAGAAGTTTCATTGAACCCTTCACCGTGCAGTCAACCAGGATATCTTTCTCACCAAAGACGACCGCATCGACAAGCGGATCGAAGTCCGCGAGCTCGCCGGGTAACAGCCGTGTCACCCGGAACCCGCTTCCCCCGTGCAGCGAGGAAGGCAGTCGTATCAGGCGTTTCACATCGGTTGTCACCGGTTCGTCAGCAAGGGCAGCCCCCTGTTTCAGGCGGGTGGCAAATGCACCATCCGGCGCTGAGGTCAGGGCCCGTATGACCGGCCAGATGACGCGGTCATTCTGGTTGACCGGTACCCCCTCCCTGATCTTTCGCAGCATTTCCGGGGCTGCTGCGAGGAAACGCTCCGCTGCTGTCTCGCTCACCCCATCCAGCCGTTCGATTTCAGCCATTGCCTCCTCTGCGGGCAGGCCCTGCAACCATGAAAGATACTCGGACATCGCAGCTATATAACGCCGCCGCCATCCGCGGGGTGAAGGTGAACTGGCTGCGAGGAAACGACCGGGGTCGATCCCGATCCCGCAGACATAATCGATCATTTCACGCCGCTCTGCGCTCCCCCATCCCCGGACGGCAGGATCTTTTACATGGATGTGGTACCCCCTCCCTCCTGAAAAGACCACCTCGATTTGGTCCATTGAAAACCCGAGCTCATCGGTGAGCATCGCGAGTAGTTTTATGGTCTCCTCCCTGACGCGGGTGAGCATGAGATCATAGGCCCCCCGGACGATATGGTCGGCATCGAGGTCAAAGATCAGGTCAGCACCAGCCCAGTGCTTTGCGTCCATCGTTGGTGCGCCGGGAGTCTCGTAATAGGCACCGGAATAGTAAATATGCGCCGGGGTGAACGACCGTACATACTCCCCGACCTCCTGGCTGCTCCCGAAAGCGATGTGGCGCCGCATCCGCGTCTCTCCTGACGCGTCGAACATGAGAAAACCCCATTCCCGCCGGGTGAGTGACGAAGGTGGGACAATCGTCTCCTTCTGGTAGTGACCCGAGAACCGCTGCCTCAAAAATTCCAGGGTTGACGCTTTCATCACAGTTCCTTCTGCATATATGGGCCCCGCTTCTCATAACCATGGTTCCGGTAATACGGCCTGACCCCGATCCCGCTCATGACTGAGATCCTGTGGTACCCCTGGCAGCGAGCGATATCTTCAGCAGCGGAAAGCAGGGAAGACCCGGCACTACGGTGCTGCTGCTCTCCGCCGGAGGGCCCGTGGCCGATGGGGACGATGCTCCCGTATACATGGAGCTCGCGGAGCAGGGCACTCTCCTCCAGTTCTTCCCGAAACATTGTGCATGGGTACCGGAGCCGCGCAAAGCCGATAAGTGAGTCTCCTGCGACGGACGAGATGAAGTGTTCAGTGCCCCCGGCGCACTCGTAGGTGTCAGTCCGGAGTTCAGGCGTCTCTGCGGACGGGTGACGGCCGATCTCACGGCACCGGATGCAACGACAGTGTCCGCCATTGGCGGTGAGCCTGGCAGATGCCAGCTGCCGGAAATTACTGTGCTTTGACCCTGCAACGATCAGCTTGGCAGGGATATCCCGCTGGATCCGCTGGAGCCGGACATAGACCGGAAGGAGTGATTTCCCATAGGCGATGAGGTCGATTTGTTCTTCTTCGCTGTAGGGTGAATACCTGCCGTCTTTCCAGAGCGCTTCAATTTCTGATCCCGGCGTGACAAGCGTAGGGTAGATCTTCAGGAAATCCGGCCTGAACCGCGGGTCATCGAACAATGTCCTGAACAGCTCCCGGTCCTTTTCAATGCTGCTCCCCGGGAGGTTTGGCATGATATGGAACCCGACCTTGAGGCCGGCATCCCGGAGGAGCCTGTTCGCTTCCGCGCTATCCTGCACGGTGCAGCCCCTCCGGTTCACCGTAAGGACCTCATCGTCGACATGCTGGACACCTATTTCAACTTTGGTTACGCCAAGGCCGAGCATTGAATCAATATGCTCCTTTTTACACCAGTCGGGGCGGGTCTCAAATGTGATGGCGACACACCGCACGCGGGCGTGTTCGTTTTCAGAAAACTCATGTTCCCGGTCAACTGCAACCTGCATCTCACCCGGATCTCCGGTAAAAGGGGGTCCGGGGTGGGGTGTCCGGTTGGTACCGTAGTCATTCATCGCCCGGATGCACCCGGTGACAAACCACTCCTGGTATTCCTTAGGGCGCGCCGTGATGGTCCCGCCCATTACGATCAGTTCTGCTTTACCCACGTGGTGTCCCAGGGTCTCAAATTGCGAAAGCCGGGCACTCACCTGTCGGTATGGGTCATACTGGTGTTCCCTGCCGCGTATGGCCGCCGGCTCTTCACCGGTATAACTCTGGGGTGACTGGAACGGGTGGTCCGGACCCCCCGGGCAGGGGAGGCATTTTCCATGCGGGCAGGGAGAAGGCGATGTCATGACCGCAACCGGCGCCACGCCCGAAAGTGTCCGCGTAGGTTTTACCAGGAGTACCAGGCGGAGCAGCTCCCGCTCCTCCGGTAGCGCATACGAAAGCAGGAGAGAATTTTTCGGAACTGTCCGAAGCTTGTATTTCCTGCAGATTTCGATCCGTGCCTGGCTGATATCCAGGTCATTTCGGGAGAAGAAGAGGGAAATAATTTCCCTGCAGACCAAATGTTCGTCCATCCCGGGATTAAGGTTCAACCGCGATCTTGCCTTGCGTAATGTCCGAGGTGTAATTAACCACCATTGGCTGCTGGAGCCGTACATGGGTTACGATCTCATCCCCGAGGGCGAGAATCGCATCTTTATGACACTTCTTGTTTTTGTGGATGTGGACAGGAGAGACTTCCAGCGCATCATAGCGTTCTGTTGGAATTTCATCATTGGTGATGTTCTCGTAGTATTTTTTAATATGTACCATCAGCATGTGTAAATGCAGCAATTCTTCCTTTTGCACAGTATCACCTTTCCTCAAAATTTACTATTTCCGAGAGCAGATATAACTTATTGGTGACCTTTATATCCGGTGGTGTGAACGCGGTGGGAGCCCTGACGGGGCTCGCAATTGGGGATGCAATGGGTGCGCCCTTTGAGGGGTACCCCCCATCCCTGATGCCAGTGACAAAAATGCAAAGCGACGGGCTGCGTAAACGAAATGCAGGCCATTACACAGATGACACGCTCCAGGCGATCGCTGTTGCCGAATCGCTGATTCAATGCAGGGGCTTTTGCCCAAACGATCTCATGCAACGCCTTATTGTCGGTTATAAGCGCTATCCTGAATATTACGGCCCCACTTCGCGTGCAGTGTTTGACCTGGTGGAGTCGGGTATCCCCCCTTAACGTGCGGCAGAGATCGTCCATGAACGAACGGGAGGCAGCCGGAGCAACGGGAGTGTAATGAGGGGTCCACCAGTAGGAATATTTTTTTCCGGGCCTTCCCTGCGCGAGGTGAGTCTCCGGTGTTCACAGCTGACCCACCATGACAGGACGGCAGCCGAGTGTTCGGCCTGGGTGAACCAGATGGTATCTGACATGTGTCGCGGTTATTCCCGTGCAGGGGCATTCGCCCGTGCTCTTCAACGCTGCAATGACGACGACGTCATCAGGGTGCTCGGGGCGTACCACCGGTATGACCCGGAGCCTGCCCTTGATGCGCTCCTCGCAACGCATGCAGCACTCAAGGTCTTTATGGACAGCCGGTCATTTGAAGGGACGATTGTCCGGGCAATTGGTCTTGGTGGCGATACTGACACGGTAGGTGCCGTTGCCGGAGCCCTTGCCGGTGCCTGGTCAGGTACCGGGGGCATCCCCTGCAGGTGGCTCGTGGACCTCGAGGACTGCGGGATGATCACATCTCTTGGGGCCCGGCTCTGGACGGTATCGCAGTCGACCGGGCATCGGTAGCATGGTCACCACCTGCTGGTGAGGCACTGGAAAAGTCCGGGCCCCTGCCGGAAAAAAAAGGACTTGCTCAGGGGGACATCAGGTGAACGAGCTGGAGCGTCCGACTTTTTTCACAGGGATACGGGGCGTTGCCGATTACTTCCACGACAACATATTTCTCACCCTCAAGGATCCCGTCCGGGTGGCACAGGGAGTAATTTGTACAGTCTTCCTTAGTGCAGGTGTACTCGTAGCGTATCCTGCTGTTTTTAATCACCATTTCTGCATTCAAAAGGGCAGCGATGGGCGACTCTACCACTTCAACCGCACAGGTGCCGTCCCGGTGGACCAGGCAGTCATGTTTCGCCGGCCGGACATTCACAATACGGTACCGCTTCCCTTCCTTCAAGTTATTGCAGGCCTTTTTAAGCGGGCAGGGCTTGCATTCATCGAGTGATCCTTCATAGACAAATTCGAGCCCAACCTTTGCAAGCCTGGTCCCGATCAGGGTAACTTTCGGTTTCGCTTCTGCCATCCCGTTCACTCCCGGTAGAGCATTCGTACGAGTTCCGACGCAGATTCCTCGTTTAGTCCCATATCAAGTATGGTGAAGCGCTCCGGGCGGATAGTCTTTGCCATAAGGAGCGCGTCCACCGCAACCGAATCCGGAATATCAAGTTCGGCCGGGGTGACCGGGGCACCAACGCTTCGCAATGCCTCACGGATCGTCTTCCAGTCACCGCCATGCAGGTACATTGCGATGATTGTCCCGATACCGCATGCCTCGCCGTGGAGTGCTTTACCGGGCGCGAGGTGTTCAAGGGCATGACCGAACTTATGTTCACTCCCGCTGCCAGGTCTCGATGAACCTGCAATGCTCATTGCGACGCCGGAAGAGACGAGCGCCCTTGTGACAAACCAGGCGGTCTCCTCGTTATGGGGTTTTAGCACGTGGGCATTTTTCATCAGCAGTTCTGCGGTCATTTTCGATAAGGCAACGGCATACTCTGATACCTTCTCTCCACGCAACCGGTGGGCGAGCTCCCAGTCGAGTATCGCGGTGTAGTTTGAGATAATATCGGCACACCCGGCCGCAAGAAGACGGTGGGGGGCCGCGGCAATGATCCCCGTATCGGCGACTATCGCGATCGGGGGCTGCGCCTCGAGCGACCCACGCCCCTCTGTGGTCGGTACGCTGGCCCTCGCTGACGCGATACCATCATGAGAGGCCGCAGTAGGGACGCTGATGAACTGGCGGTCAAGGTTATAGGCGGTGATCTTTGCCGTATCGATGACACGGCCACCACCTACCCCGATGAGAAAATCCACATCTTTTGCAGCATTTTCTGCCAGCCTGATCACTTCGGGGTTGATTGTTTCGGCGGTGAAGGTGGTGATGTCGCACGTGTCTGCCATGATCGCCCTGACCTGTTCCCCTGCAATATCCCGGGTATGGCCGCCGGAAACGATGAGGACGGAATGACCTATCCTGAGATCCTCACAGACGGCCGGGAGCTGGGTGAGCACGTCGTGTCCGATTACGACGTCCCTTGGCAACTGCATCCACTTGGATTTTGCAAAAATTTTATTTTTCAGTACTTTTATACTTCCGGCACTCATTCTTATCTGAGATGATTAGGGAATTCATCTACAAATACTACATCGATCCGGTCAGGTTTGATCAGCCCTACAACCCGGTTGAAACCCTTACTTATGCAATATTCCTCATCATCGGGGTGTACGCGGTATATCGCTGGCTACGGTATGCAAAGGTCCCTGTCGACGGGCGTTTCATCCTTGCTACACTTCCGTACGTGGTGTTTGGCGGGGTTATCCGGGTCGTGCAGGACGCACACCTGATCAGTTCGGACTGGCAGTTTCTCCTGACGACGCCGCTGATATTTTTTGTCATCTTCTTTGTTACCGCCGGCGTGCTCGTCATTACCACGACACTCGCTCGAAAGGGTGTCATAACGGATTATATCCCCTGGTATGCGGGAACGGGAGCGGCGGCAGCGCTCGTGGCATTCTCCATTCTCGTATCGTTCGGGCTCTCGCGCGGGATACTTCACCCTGAAGTTGCCGTCATTATCCTCACGCTTGCCGCCGTTACAAGCCTGCTCGTGTATGGCGTGCTGCGGTATCTTTTCAGGTGGGAATATGTCGCTGACCCGCTGTACAAGGTGCTTATTTTCGGCCAGCTGCTTGATGCGAGTGCCACCAGTTATGGTATCGACCTCCATCCGCTGGCCTATATCGAACAACATGTCGTGGGGTCTAACCTGATAGAATGGACCGGTACCGCGTTTGTGATGTTTCCGCTCAAACTTGTGGTAATTATCCCGGGGATCTGGGTCCTCGAGCGGTACCGCCACGAGGGGAGCAGCGACCTCTGGCACCTTATCGTCCTCGCGATGATTGTGGTCGGACTCGCGCCCGGGATCCGGGATATGGTCCGGATGATGTTCTATGTCTGAATGGAAACTCAGTCAGGTCCTCCTGATCGCCTTAGTGATTTTTTTAGTTTCGCTGGCGGTGGGAGTTTTGATAACGGTGATAGAGCCTTCAATCGGCCAAAATTTACTTGTCCTGTTCAAAGATGCGGTTGTTGATGATATCACGGGATACCCTGCACCACTCCTTTTTGTTATGTTGTTCCTGAATAATTTCCAGGCATGCCTCCTGCTCTTTCTCGGGGGCGCTACGTTCGGGGTGGTCACCCTGTTTATCCTCTTAACGAATGGCCTGATCATCGGTTCGATTGTTGAGCTGGTGCGGGAACAACAGGGCACGGTCTTTGTGATAGCCGCTGTCCTGCCCCATGGTATTTTTGAGATCCCGTCGTTCCTCCTGTCAGGTGCACTCGGCCTCCTCCTCGCGAAATCGCTCTATGATGAATGGAACGGGGCCGGTGATGCGGCGGTGGAGGCTGCGCACCATGGCCTGAGGTTCATTAGGTATGTTATTCCTCTTGTGCTTCTCGCGGCGTTTGTAGAGGCATTTATTACGCCTGAAATCATACGAATGGTGACGTAAGGAGTGGGATATGGAAGAAGAACGCGGCGCATTACCGCCCAAACTGGACTTTTCTGCATGGTACAATGATCTTCTGTGGCAGTCGGAGATCATGGATGTCCGCTACCCGGTCAAGGGGCTTTATGTCTGGTACCCCCACGGGTTCGCGATCAGGAAACATGTGTACGCCTGGCTCCGCGAGCTCATGGACCGTGAGCACCAGGAAACCCTGTTCCCCCTCCTGATCCCGGAACATGAGTTCATGAAGGAGGCAGAGCACATCAAGGGGTTTGAGGATGAGGTATACTGGGTCACTCACGGGGGAAAAGACCCGCTTGATGTACCGCTCGCGCTCCGCCCCACGAGTGAGACGGCTATCTATCCGATGTATGCCCTCTGGGTCCGTTCACATGCGGACCTGCCGATCCTGCTGTACCAGGTCGTGAATACCTTCCGGTACGAGACGAAGCACACACGCCCGCTGATCAGGCTTCGGGAGATCACCTCGTTTAAGGAGGCTCACACGGTCCACGCCACCTGGGAACAGGCGGAGGCCCAGGTTGAGAAGGCCATTGCCCTCTACCTGGAGTTCTATGCAAAGCTCTGCATTCCTGTTGTCGTCTCAAAGAGACCCGAATGGGACAAGTTCCCGGGTGCTGATTACACGATGGCAGTTGATACGATTATGCCCGACGGGAAGACGCTCCAGATTGGAACGGTGCACCATCTCGGGGACCATTTCTCCAAGACGTTCTCGATTACCTTCGAGGACCCGGAAGGGGTGCAACGGTATGCGTACCAGACTTGTTACGGGATCTCTGAACGGTCGATTGCCGCCCTGATCAGCCTTCACGGTGATGACAAGGGACTGGTGCTCCCGCCAGGCATGGCCCCGGTGCAGGTTGTCATTGTCCCGATCACCATCGGTAAACGGAAAGATGATGTGTCCGCGGCTGCGTTGTTGGTGGAATCCACACTTAAATCTGCGGGAATCCGTGTGAAAACCGATAACCGTGACCTGAGGCCGGGTGCGAAGTATTACTACTGGGAGATGCGGGGTGTCCCCGTCAGGCTTGAAGTCGGGCCAAGAGATATCGATGCAGGCCAGGTGACCGTGGTAACAAGGACCGGAGAACGGTCTGTTATCCAGATCAGTGACCTTGTAAACGGCGTTTGTAGTGTGTTAGCTGGGGTCCACGAACGGTTGCGTGAGAGTGCGGAGTCCCAGATGCGATCGCGTCTTATCGTTTCGGTATCGGTCGAAGAGGCAGTGAACGCTCTTGCCCAGGGTGTGGCAGTCGTCAACTGGTGCGGGGAACGCATGTGCGCTGATGTGATGGAGGAACGCCTCGGTGCAAGTGTACTTGGTACCGGAGCCCGGTCCCCATACCTGAATGAAACGAAAGGTAACTGCATTATCTGCGGGAAGCCAGGGAAAACGACGCTTATTGGCAGGGCGTATTAAGCGTTTCTCCCACCACCTTTTTTCCTGTACCTGAAAATGACCCTGGTGATGAAGGCCCGGATGCAAATGGTCTTCGCCGGATTCCGGCGGCTGTTACTGACTCATGCTACCAATACCGCGCCGCGTTTTGGCAGAGAACTGTTAAAAAAGTAAAGACCAAACGGTCAGGATTGCAACATAGTCCCCCGGGGTCAATGGTCCCGGGAACAGATATAACTGATTTCAAACTCCGGGCTTGTCAGGTCACCGGAGAGCACTTTTCCCCCCCCCCGGAAGAAGAACTTTCCACATCGGGAACACTTTTTAGGCCTTACCCGGTCACTCAGGTTCATCGGGAGGCCGAACTCAAATTTCGTCCGGGGGAACTCGCCGGCAACCGGGTTCAGGCAGCATTCGTCAAGTCCGGCAATCAGTTGCATTACCTGCAGTGGGCTTGCACCCAGTTCATCGAATTTTTTGAAGAGGAAGTAGTTGAACACCAGCCATGAGAAATCGCTCCGCTCGATCATCTCATCCATATCTCCGGCCTGGTCCACGAAGTCCTCAAGGGTACACCCGCAGAGGGGGCACCGGCCCCTGACCAGTTCATCGAGGAATACTTCCTCCTGGCATCCCGGGCATGTTGTGTGAGGAGCGAGCATACGTGAAGTCATGGTGGTTCATTCCAAAAGATCGAGAGGCATTGGATACCTCTCTGCCTGCCACTTGTATTGGTTTCCGGCATACTTAAACCTATACGAAGTGGCCATCTTTTCAGCTGGAATGGTTAAATTCGTCTTAAATAGCGGCGGGTGGGACGGTTGAGCTGTATGTCCTGCCAGTACTCTGTTCAGGGGGGGGTGACACATTTTGGGATGGTGAACGGCCCGGCACCGGAGCGCATCCATTCGCACGAAGGCACCCCCATGGTGATGAGTGTCAGAGCAGGGATCATGACCTGATACCTTATATCTGATGAATGATGCAACCCGTTGGTATGGATGTCCGACTGAGCAGGCATTATGGCATGGTTCCGGATCCCGGATGTAATGAAAAGGTTCATCCTTCAATCCGCCTCAATTGTTGTTATGGAGATACCACCGGTACCATGTGCCTGCACGATTGCCGGGTCTGACCCATCAGGCGGGGCAGGTATCCAGTCAGATATCAGGACCTTTGGTGCACTGGGGGTGTTAGGGCTGTCAGTTATCACCGCTGTGACTTCCCAGAATGCAAAGATCGTTCGGGGTACCTGGAATGTACCTGAAGATGCCATCCGGTTGCAACTGGTGACACTTCTTGAAGATTTTGATGTGATGGCGTTTAAGACCGGGATGCTTCCCGACCGCGGGGCTGTTGCCGCTGCAGTATGGTGTGTCCCGAAGGGTATACCCCTTGTCGTGGACCCTGTCATGGTCGCATCAAGCGGACGTCCCCTCATGGACCCGGAGGCCGTAAGCATGCTGATCGATAAACTCATTCCAGTGGCGACCCTTGTTACCCCAAACCTGGCTGAAGCAGAAGTGCTTTCAGGCAGAGGGCCGATCAGAACGGTTGACGAAATGCGTGCCGCTGGCCGGTGTATTATGAGGGAAGGCCCCTCCTATGTGCTGGTGAAAGGGGGGCACCTCCCAAAAGCCGGGGGTGTTGTACCGGACCTGCTGATCGGCGATGAGGGTGAATGGGTCTTCTCCGGTGAACGCATGCCATTCGAAACGCATGGTTCCGGCTGCTGCCTTTCTGCAGCGATTGCCGGGCACCTTGCCCTTGGGAAGGATATCCCTGCCGCATGTGCTGCAGCGAAAGTGTTTGTCGGGCATGCCATCGGTACATCGGTCACGACGAAAAGTGGGTGTCGTATGGTAAATCCCGGGTACGGTAGGGTATGAAAAAAGGTCTGCTACCTGATTTATATCATGGGGTGGTACATGTTGTAGCAGGCGCAGTGTACCGGGATCGATTCAGTAGGGGGAAATGATGGGACCAGATTATAACCAGTTATACCGGGAAGTTTTTGAACGGGCCCCGGATGCAATGGCGATTTTGGATACTGCGGGGGTCATTATCCTCCTGAACCGGAAGGCGCTTGATATAACCGGTTATCAGGAAGAAGTCGAACTTCGTGGTAAGAATATTACCCAGGTCCTTGTTGGGACTGACCACCCGCGGTTCAGGGAATACCTCAGCCAGGCCTTCTCTTCCGGCAGGGTGGGAGTGCAGGAATTTGGTCTCCAAAGAAAGAAAGGCCCTGTTATTGCCGGTGAATTTTTGCTTTCTTCCGGGGCCGGGGGTACCGGGAGTTCCGGGACGGTGATTGTAACAATCCGTGACCTTTCTGCCCGTTTACTTGGGGAAAAAGCGTTAATCGCGGCAGTCAGGATGCTAAACCAGTTTAACAGTATCAACCGCCATGATATCATGAACCAGTTGACGATCCTTCTTGGTTACCTTGAACTTTCACATGACCTGGTTACGGATGCCACATTAAAAGAGTTCATTGCAAAAGAAGAGGGTGCTGCCGAATCGATCAGGCGTCAGGTCGCCTTTACCAAGGACTACCAGGATGTTGGCATCAATGTACCGGTGTGGGTTGATCTGCCGGTAGTGATCAGGGAGACCGCATCGGTTATCGACCATCCGGGGATGAAGGTGGAAGTCGGCATAAGTCCCGGGGTTACGGTCTTTGCAGACCCGCTGATCCGGAAAATTATTTCAAATATTATTGAGAACACCGTCCTGCATGGAAAGACGGCTACATCCATTACCATTACCTCCAGGGAACAAGATGGCGGACTTGTGATCACCTTTTGTGATAATGGTTGCGGCGTACCTGCCGGGGAAAAGGAACGAATTTTCGCCCGGGGCACAGGGAGTAAACGGGGATATGGACTGTACCTCGCCAGAGAAATTCTTGCCCTTACCGGGATGACGATTTATGAGACAGGGGAAGCGGGCAAAGGGGCACAGTTCGAGGTTACGGTGCCAAAGGGCGGGTACAGGGTTTCGTAATTGAAAAAACAGGAGTCCTGATTTTATACATGAAATTCGGGTCTCACTTTTTACTGGCAGATCGTATTTGGAATGGTCTGCTATCCCGTCATTTTTTTCATCTACCCTTCGCCCCTCTCCTCTCAATACATCCAACCGCCAACCGTGAACAGCACGGGGGAAGCAAAATCCGGGATCGCCAGGCTGACGGCGAACGAGTGTGGTCGCACGAATACATTGTATCAACTGTTCGCAATCACGGCTCACCGGGGCAATCGGGATCGCAAGGGCCTAACCCTAATTTCTCCAAGTAATCCCCAGGCACCCCTTCACT
Source organism: Methanomicrobiales archaeon (assembly GCA_026394715.1). Lineage (GTDB taxonomy): Archaea > Halobacteriota > Methanomicrobia > Methanomicrobiales > Methanospirillaceae > CAIKOD01. Next base: position 30,955 of record JAPKXR010000180.1, read on the forward strand.
CCCTCGTCCCGGTCCTCCAACCTTCGCCCCTACCCATACAAAAAGCCGCTAATCGCGAACAGCATGGGAGCCAGACCCGGGATCGCCAGGCTGACGGCGAACAAGTGTGATCGCAAAGGTTGATCAGAGTCGAATATAGCAAGCGCTGCTCACAATGGTAAGTAAAAAGGACAATTAGACCTAAATGTCCTGTATCAAAAAATTTCCGGAGGTACAAGTTCCGCAGTAGGAACGAAAAAATATGCTGTGCTTGTATCGGGGTTTCAAATGTTCAAATTGAAAGGTTGGAATTTTGTGGGATGGATCTTGAAATCATTCGAACTTCCGGCCATGAGCCTATAACTGTCAACCAGGGTATCCAAAGATGTGGCGTCTTTTGGTTGCTGCCGGAATCAAATGGAGATCAACAACCAAAAAAAAGGGGGTCCATAGTTATCCCACAACATCAAAGGTCTTCGAGAACGAGGACCACCGTTATGTCCTCACCGATGTTGAATGGCCATTCGCCATGAGGTCCTTACCGATTGAATTTACATACCCGAGCTCGGTAGTCGTACCAATCCCAATCAGACTCCTCGCACCAAAGCTGAAGGACCCGGTACCAGACCCCTGAGCCAATTGCCACAAAGCTAAACGCATCCGGAAAATCCAGGTCCATCTAGTCATCCAACAATACCTGCAGGCACCCTGGCTTACCTACGTTACCCCAAAATCATTAAATTCCTCTATTATGCGCCCGAATTATCGAAACGATACACGCAGGAGGGTATACACACCCCACCCCAACTTGTAAAATCCATTCTCGTTCGTTTAAATCGCCCGCATTTGGCTCCGATTGGGCTAGATGCTGAATACGGCTAAACTGGGCGATTTTAGTAAGATTAAGGGGAAAATTGGGGTTTTATTGGGTTTTATCCCTTTTATGATCTTCGTGAAAACGACTATTTTCACCCCCGAAATGGCGCTTTTATGACTTTTTTTCTTACTAAATAGCATTCCGGAGAAAGGCCATACCGGTGTTCAATGGTATCTCATCGAAAAGAGATCGAGGTTCCCCGGCAGTGAGACTGCTGACTTCCTCTCCTCCGATCTTCAATAGTCCATTTCCGTGATTTCGTCGGGCGGAATTCTTACGTGCAGTCCGAACAGTCGCGGACAAGGAAACGCCGGTGGTATGGCCCGACCCGTTCGGCTTGGTAGGATGGGGAGCGGAGCAGGAGTCGCTCGGAAAAACGAAAAAATGCAGCACCCTGGCGCTGTTCATTTTAAAGATCTACCCCAAAGGGTATAACGTAGGTGAACCGCGTAACAGAAATCACAAAATCACAATTTACGGCGTATATCTGGCATTTTATTAACGTATCAACGAGAAAGTGATAAAGGATCACATCGCGAAAGTAGTAGTAAAAGCCATATGAATTCCTTGTGAGTGTCCAACATGCCCCATCTCCAGACATTTGCTGAAATGAAAAATTTATTGCAGGCAGGGTTTGAAGATAACGAAGAGTCGTTGTCCCACTTCGGCGCCACTCACTCGATACAGTTGAAAGCAAACCTGATTGAGAGCAATCTGACATTGAGTGAACTCCCCTGTCCTGAGGGATATGGCCGGTGGAAAAAACTGGATGTTGAGCATTGGCATGTGAATGAGGGTGGCCATTCACCGGGATCGCTCCTGCTGGATTCAACACGAAAACGGGTTTGGATTTTGTATAGCCTTCTCGATGCCAGTGAATCAGAGGCCGCGATTACCAAATGGGTCGAACGTACGAAAGGGCTTGACCGGTGCTGGTTGTCCCGCAACCAGTTGTTATCACTTGGAGCAGTCGAGTCATGGAAAGAGAAAGGGGTTGGGCTGAAATTCTCCGATGGGCTCACCCCTGAAGAAAACGCGGGTAATTTCAGTTTGAAAGCCTGGTATGGTGGGGCGACACGTCAAATCCAGGGGCTTGAAGATGTCCTGACGCTTGCAAAGGAAAAATTCGCAATTTACAGTACACGGTGGCAGAAGATTAGCGGGGGATCGGTTGCGATTTCTGCGGAATGGTACAGCACGGGTAAAGTGACCATCAACCGG
>JAPKXR010000289.1 GCA_026394715.1 Methanomicrobiales archaeon
TGAAAGGCGGTCCCTGTCGGGATCTGACACCAGTGGAATTTCATCGTGAGAAATTCGATTTTCACCCAAATGCTCCACGGTCAGAATTGGCGTACCGATCAAGACATAATCGGAATTGTGAAGTGACTTCCAAAAGGTCCCGTTTGTATTCCAATTTTCTTAACGCAAAGATTTTCCAGTTTATCTAATCGATAATCCAAAGGAAAAGATCCATACGGTGTGTCAAGAGTATCGCTCATAATTATTCAGATCCTTGAAGTTCGGCAAGATTTCCATTCTGATACCATTCCAGTTTTATGAAACCCGGTGCGTCCATTGAAAGGACCATAAAAAGACCAAATTTATATTCGAATTCGCCATTTTGCCGAGTAAATTCTTTTAATTTCTCTCTGTCCCCTTGGATACCATTATTGCTTTTTTTGACTTCAATTACGAGGAGATTATCCTTGACACCTCTTTGATGAATAATAATGTCTGGCCGTATGGGTCGATCATCTCTAATGGGAGATCTTTTAACCACCCTCCCTTTTCTGTTATACTCGCAATCCACATGCCAGCCCGGGAAATATTTTTTTAAATAACATGCGATCTGATGAGTCGTAGCACGTTCATCGGCAGTTAATTCCAAAAGATCGAGGTCGTTCTCCCTGAAATCACTTATTGCACGTTCAACTTTACTTTTAACACATTCAAATGTGTGCAAAATGGCCTTATTATCTTGTAAATAATCAAGCCCGTCCAAAATTGCACCCCTCTATTGGGCGGGTATAACTTTGGACGTTACATGTCGACGCCATCGACATATCCCGAAAACGTGTCGAGAAAAGTAAAAAATTTCGACATATCATTACCATGATGTCGGGTATTGATTGGTGTTGCCTGGTTCGAATCCGACCGATCTTGTTCAACAGTGTATGACGTTGTGGCACATTGTTAAGATCCACGATTGCACTAATTGAAGCCATTAATCCAATTAGGGGCATCTCAATTGAAATTTTGAGATACGTGGATCGGTTGTTAAGATCTATGTTAAGACCCCCTTTAGCAGATATCGTCGCTGAGGCCAGTTTTCCAACATGCAACATGTCGATGTCATCGACATATCCCGAAAACATGTCGAAAAAATTGGAAAATTTCGACACATCACGATCCATCCGTCAGGATTTTGAGTAGGGCCTTGTTGATGTAGATCCGTTCCCGCCCTATTTTCGTGGACTCCAAAACCCCGATTTTCTCCAGCTCCTGCAGGTAGTGGGCTGCCGTCTGGCGTTTTGCAAGACCGGCATCTACGACAGAAGACACCTTTGAATACGGCTGGACGAATATCAGCTCGATGAGTTCTTTGGAATACACCGTGGAGGGTAGTTCTGACCTGCATTTTTCGGTTGTTTCGCGTAAAAGTTTCCAAATCCGCTGAATTTTATAGTATGTCAGTGTCGATGTAACCTCGATCGCATCGAGCATGAAAAGAATCCATTCTTCCCAATTGCCTTGTTCAGTTACCGACCGCAATAACCGGTAATAATCGTTTTTGTGCACGATAATATAGTGACTGAGATACAGGACCGGAAGGTCCAAAAGGCCTTTGTCAACCAGGTAAAGAATATCGATATTCTGTAATTTCTCCCGAACAAATTCACCTTCGGGTGCGGTATAGACCAGTTCCTCCGTTGTTCGGTTGTGGATTGTGCAGGGTCCGAACATCCTGACCTGAACCTCGCTTTGAAGTATATCGTTGCAAACCGAATGGAGCAGACTTGTTGTTATTGAATGCCCTTCTTTGAGCTGGCGGAATGCATGGTAGAGAGCTCCCCTGTAATGGAGAACTTCTTTCGTATGAGGATCGGTCGGATTCCCTGGCATCAGGTCGGCCCGGTAGAGGGCGTCGCCGGTAGTAACGATGTTCTCAATCTCGGAACTTGCCTTTGCCTCCTGCAGGGGAATTGCATTAATGAGAATCGTCTGGTTAGGAATCAGATGGCCCGCTACCTTTAAAGATGCCAATGCCCGATTTGCTGATATGCATTTCCGCAGTATGGCCGTTGATTCAAGATCCACCGATGGCGGCAGTGGAGGAAGTTCATTATATGGCCTGGTGCGATCAAAGGTCATATCCCAGCCCCTTCATATTTTCCCGGATGGCCTGTTCAAGCCTCTGCGATTCGGCAAACTGTTCCTGCAAGGTCGAAGTCAACCGCTTCATCTTCTCATCGAAGGGTTCGCCGTCATCCTCAACCGCCCCGGCCCCCACATAACGCCCGGGAGTGAGGACATATCCGTTTCCTTTGACTTCTTCGATGGTGGCACTCTTGCAGAACCCGGCAACATCCTCGTATATACCAGATTCCGGATCGCCGCGCCATGAATGGTATGTCCCGGCGATACACGCGATATCGTCGTCAGTCAGTTCACGGTGGACCCGGTCAGTCATCGATCCCATCTTCCTCGCATCAATAAACAGGACCTTTCCACGCCGGTCTTTGAACCGGTGGTTTTTCTTATCCCTCGCAACGAACCAGAGACAAACCGGTATCTGGGTGGAATAGAAGAGCTGCCCGGGAAGGGCGACCATGCAGTCCACAATATCATCTTCGATGATATTCTTCCGGATCTCTCCTTCGCCGGACTGGTTGGAGGACATCGATCCGTTGGCGAGCACAAACCCCGCTATCCCCGTTGTGGAGAGGTGATGAATGAAATGCTGGACCCAGGCGAAGTTGGCATTTCCTTCCGGCGGTATACCATACTTCCATCGGACATCCTGGCGTACCCGGTCCCCACCCCAGTCACTCATATTAAACGGCGGATTGGCAAGGATAAAATCTGCCTTCAGGTCGGGATGTAAATCCCGGTGGAAACTATCAGCATGTTCCTTTCCAAGGTCATTGTCAATCCCCCGGATAGCGAGGTTCATCTTCGCAAGTTTCCATGTCGTCGGGTTCGACTCCTGGCCATAGATGCTGAGGTCTCCAATCCTGCCCCCGTGTGCCTCGACAAATTTCTCGCTCTGGACAAACATACCACCCGACCCACAGCAAGGGTCATAGATCCGCCCTTTGAAGGGGGAAAGCATCTCAACCAGTGTGCGGACCACACACCTTGGGGTATAGAACTGCCCACCTTTTCTCCCCTCTGCACTCGCGAATTGCGAAAGGAAATATTCATAGACGCGGCCGAGGACATCCTTTGAACGGCTCTCCCTGTCGCCAAATCCTATACGGGCGATCACGTCGATCAGCTCACCCAGGCGTTGTTTGTCAAGGGCAGGCCTTGCATAATCCTTCGGTAACACTCCTTTCAACGAATGATTGTCCCGTTCGACGGCGATCATTGCCTGATCAATAATCTTACCGATTTCAGGTTGTTTTGCTGCTGCCTGAAGCGTTGCCCACCGTGCTTCTTTCGGGACCCAGAATGCTTTAGATCTGATTTCGTCAGGATCTTCCATTGCAAGATACCTGGATTCTGGTTCTTTGATGTACCACTCACTAGCGGGATTGCTTAATTCCTTTTCAAGCTCCCCTTGACGTTCTGCAAATGCATCCGATATATATTTGAGAAAAATAAGGCCAAGAACGACGTGCTTGTATTCCCCGGCGTCCATGTTGTTACGGAGTTTATCTGCCATTTTCCAACATTCGGCTTCAAAGCCAAGATTAGCGCCATTTGAAGTGGCTGAAGACTTTTTTGCCAAGGGAAATCAACTCAAGGATTAATATTCTGACAATAATTTATCGGTGCTGGAAGAATAAGGCATCGGATTATTTATTTTGTTGATAAAATGGTGGCTTCAAGCAATATCACCACGGATGTGATTGAATTGATTATTGTTATCCTTATGACAATCAGGATGTTGATGGACATGCTCGTGATTGTGCTAATCAGCACGGAATATCTAAAAAAACAGGAACTCCCCCACTAGCTTTTCATCGGTGGCCTGGAAAAAGTGGAGATGTATCGGAGGGGTCATTACTGACCCCACGGCTCCCTTCATCGCCCCGGTTAAGGGGCATTTACTATGTTGACCTGAACGAGATTAAAGAATAAAGTCCGGTCACCATCATATGAATTTGTTTTAGGTCAGCTCTAGGTGTGGCCCAAGAATATCAAGGAATATTTTCATTTTCTCTAATGCCCAGATTTCTAATTCCAGCTTGTCGTCGCTATACTTTTCAATAAATATTCTCGTACTCTTGTATTTATTTTTGTAAAAGGTTACATTTTCACCCGTTTTTTGTTCGAGAACCTCTCTTAATTCTTCTAGATTGCTCATGCGTTCCAAGTTCTTGTCCTTGCTGGAACTTTCAAAATGTAGCTCGACACCGATTCCCTTAATCGAGGTCCCTCGAATTAACCATTCGAAGTGGATGTCTGGTCTTTGAGGGGGTAATTGGTAATAGGTACTTGGACGCGGTTCGTTATATGGCAAGGGCAAAACGCTATTTGCCCGATTTAAAAGGTTAATCCAAAATTGATAATATACCGCCTTTTTTTGACTGGAGGAATTCTCAAAATTTTCCTTCTTCTCAGCCTGAATCGTGTAATCCTTCGCTTCGGGTAAAGGTATCAAAATATCCGATTGGAAAATAATCTTTGAGTCATCCATTTCATGAAGTGTCAGCTTCACGCAGGTTATGTCAATTCCAAATTTTCTTAACCAAAGTACCGATGCAGTTACCTCCTGGCGATATTCTTTGGAAACGAGAATAATCCGGGGAACATCATTCAAATTTTTAAACGATTTGTCGGTAATAAAATCAAGTATCTTTTCTCTGACCGCATCGGAACTGAGGTGTTGATTCTTCTTTCGACAGTATTGCTGATGTAATTCTATCACATCATCGAGAAGAAAATTTGAACAAAATGCTGCATACTTTATCGCCTGAAGATCTGCATTTTTCCCGCTATCATCTCGTTTCAATTCAATAATAACAAGACTTCCATCTTGATCCATCGCCAATAAATCGATTCTCTCACGGGTTTTGTCAAATTTATCGAATTCCGAAGAGAGAATCATCAAATTTTCACCTAATATTGCAGGATTCTCCTCAATCCATTTTTCAAGATCCTGTCGCTCAAAAATATTATGATCCTTCAATGATGTTTTTGGAATAGTTTTGATTATTTTCTCAGTTTTATCGTAGGTAAAAAGCACATTGACACCCTAAACGCAATTTAATTCTCGTAATTGTGTATACTATCCCTATCTTAAAAAAAAGATACTTTTAAATTTTAGTAATTATTCACAAACGAATTCCACCTCATCTTATCATTCACAACAAAGTTCCCGGCAACCCCAACCCTCTCCGAGGTCGTATGAACATACCCGAGTGCCGTCGTATTCCCAATCCCAATCAGAGATCGTGATCCCGCAGCAAAGCTCCCGTAACCATTACCCGATGAGGAAATATCCATCGCCAGCGAATCCGGGCGATTTTGGTTCACCGCATAGGAAAAAGTCCCAGCTCTGGAGGACAATGGTCCCACGAAAAAAAAAAGGTTTCAGGTTCCCAGCGGGGACTCATTCATGCCGAGGAAATCGAGTGCGTTCTCCCCGTATTGGACGGGTGCATACTTGGACCCGAAATGCGGGAGTCCCTTGAACCGCACGAGCCACGATCCGTTGATCTGCCCGGCAATCTGGACCGTA
>JAPKXR010000152.1 GCA_026394715.1 Methanomicrobiales archaeon
TATCGTTCATCTAACTTACCCCTCCTGGCCTGGATCTCCTGACATCGGAATTACCTGGCGAGAATAAATACATCCGATTCCTGCTACTTGGCATTTGTTCTGGAAAGGTTTGAATATTTGTATAAATTCCTGCAATGTACATTAAACTGCATTGACACCGGCAATTCATGCCTGCAGATAATCAGGGGACCCATAGCAGGATAGCGCACTGATAATATCATGAAACAATTCAGGTCCGATGATTTTCTCTGATTCAGGCCGATAATGTGTCTGCATTAACCCTAGAAGGATTTTTGTCCCTTTCATGGTTGTGAGAAAGCCTACCCGTTCTGTCCGGGTAACCAGCTCTTCCTGTTCCATCTCCGCAAAATAGCGTAAGACGAAGTAATGGGGCACTTCAAGGAACTCTGCCAGTCTCCGCGTGGTCGGAAATTTCACCTGTACTTGTTGTTCGGAGAATGAGAACGAAATGTTCCGGTCGTGCAGGACCCGGTATCCGGATGGCCGCGTCAAAAAGTATTTCGATCGAAAGCGCCTGTGCCATGATATGGTGATCATATATCCCGATTAAATGCCATTAAGACTTGTATACCTGGAGGTAATCTGATAACTTCCATGATTGGTCCCGAAAACGGTTCCGGTCATGTCTATGACCTGGCCCTCATTCTGTGGCGTTCATCCCGCCAGCATAAATAAAAAAGGAGATTAGTGTCCGAATTTGTGCTTCTCGTCTTCGGGCACTGGTTCCATGTAGACGACCTCGGCCCCGACATCCTTTGCGATCTGCTCAAGCTCGACCTTGCGGAAGTGGGTCGCCTCGATCTGTAACTGTCCACCTGTAACCGCGACAATCCGGTATTTCGGTTGCTTTACACCTTCGCCAATTTTCTGGCGTTCCCTTACATACAACTTCATCATGTTCTGCACCTGCCGATATACCAACTGGTTTATCACTCATCCTATTAACTATTCAGCCATATAAATATATCGTGATTTCAATGCACCGGAGATTTGAACTGGACAATCAATTAAAAGGGGAGACACTTTCGAGAAGAAGCCTCCTTGCCGCGTACCGCAACCGCCCGAGGCTCCGCCTGATGCCTGAACTGACTGTCGTTAAAATTGGCGGGCATGGCATCATCGACTACGGCCGGGAAGTCCTCCTCCCCCTGGTGAACGAAATAGGGGGACTTTCGAAAGATAACCAGATGCTTGTTGTTACGGGCGGGGGTGTCCGTGCACGCCACATCATGGATATCGGGCTGGACCTCGGGATGCCGACCGGGGTGCTCGCCGAGCTTGCGGGAAAAATATCCGAACAGAACGCGATCATGGTCTCGATCCTGTTGTCCCCCTGGCACGGAGTCCGTATCCACACGGGAGACCTGCTCGAACTGCCAACACAGATTTTCCTTGGTGCATTACCGGTGATGCACGGGACCCCGCCGTACGGGTTATACGAGCACCCAGGCGAACACGGGGCCATTCCACCTCACCGGACGGATACCGGTGCCTTCCTCGCGGCGGAAGTGGTAGGTGCAAAACGCTGTATCCTGCTGAAGAATGTAAACGGCCTGTACACCGAAGACCCGCATAAAAATCCAGATGCTGAACTCATCGCCGATATCACCGCGAAGGAACTCCTTGCAATGGACCTCGATGACATGGTCCTCGAACCCATGATTGTTAGTCTTCTCCCTGATGCAAGGAATGTTCGGGAAGTACATATCATCAACGGACATATCCCGGGCAATCTTCCGAAGCTCCTGAAGGGTGAAAAAGTCGGGACCGTAATACGTGCCGAGTGATACAATGAGGGGAAACGGCATATTAGCTAAACTACATTAACCTAACCACAAAAAAATATATTTTTATTGAACCCCTTGCAACACTATTATACCGCATTGGGGATTTTGCGGTACAGGATTAGTAACTTCATTCCCGAATGGTCTGGCAGGCACTGCCGCCAGGTCTTTTGCATTCATGATAATCCCCGCTCCAGCTCTTCCATTTCCGGTAGAAATCCTCGTGGTTTTTTCCGGAATAATCTAAATTAAAAATGGGCGTTTTACCTTTTTTTCCATTCAGTGGGTAACACCCAAATATCTCCCTTGACGAACCTGGCTCCCGTTCTTGACTAAGGTTTGGTTCGCTAACCCGCAGTACCGATTAACATGTTTTGGCGAAGAGATTTTTTATATGGTCAGGGTGGAAGTAACACCTCTACCCTTTTGTTTCCTCTCCCAGTTCCATTTCAACAGGTAGGCAAGGACCATGCCGGCAATAAACCCCCCGACTACAGATAGTAACGCGAGGACGCCCGTTACGGCGGTGATAAGAAGTGAGTCCGTTTTTAACCCGTGCTTCCCCATTTCGATGGCGACAAAGACGAGGAGTGCCCCGTAGATCCCCGGGGAGATGAGTTCCTGGATACCGGGGCCGGCGAAAAATGCTGCAATGACGAGGAGTATAACACCGGCAAAGATATTCGAACCGCCGGTCCTTGCTCCGAACCGGTACTGGGCGGCAAGACCCCCAGCCCCATGACACATTGGAAATCCCCCGAACGGGGTTGATAACAGGTTCATCAACCCGATCGTCCTTGACAATTTTTCGGGAGGGATTTCACGGGAAAACATATCTTTCGTTAACAGTGACGTGGCAAGGATTGCATTGGTGATGGTGATCACTGCTTGCGGGAGGACAAGTTCAGGAATTGATGCAATATAATCGGCAAAGGATGGAATTACCAGCTGCGGGAGCTGAATGATGTAAATATCGGGGATTCCATGCAGAAAGACTCCAATGATGGCAGCTGTTACCAGGAGAACGAGGGCAGAGAGGTCGGGGACCTTCCCAAGGTACGATAACAGGAATATGAGTACTATAACGGCAATACCGAATGCAAAGAACGTCGGGGCCTGGAACATAAAGGCCCCCGCAGATTTAAGGAGTAACAGGGCCAGCCCGAGCTGGATACCCCTGATCACCGGGTTCGGTACATATTTTTCAATATAGTACAACCACCTGCCAAACCCGAGGAAGAAGAAGAGGAGGCCAAGGAGTATACCTGCGGCTGCAAGTTCGGGACCGGCGAGAACACTGGAAATCGCCACAACGGCAATCACTTTCATCGGCTCTACGGGAACCGGAAGGCGATAGTAGAGCCCGGTGAAAATGAACCAGATGCCAAAGAATAGAAGAATGATCCCGAGGTTGAGTTTGCAGACAAGAGCAACCGCAAACATCAGGGGTAGGATCGTCCCGAAATCCCCGAGAGCCCCGGCAAGTTCGGACAGGTTAAATTTCAATCCACCAGAAATTTCTTTTTCCACCAAAAATTGCCCCTGTATTTCCTGACTGTACTAACTTAACGCGTACTGTTCAATAATGGTGCTGCTGTTGTTGGTCCTCCAAAGGGACTGGCTCAGCAATGATCCCTTCTGATACTTCTGCACTTTTACCAGGGCCACCGAAAAAGAGTTAGGGGGTCGTTCCTGATTTAATAATAGATTTCGGGCTTAATTAGAAGTTTTCACGATCCGCTGAAAATCTTCTTCCGGTATCACCAGCATCGCGATCCCAAGTGATCCTGACCACATCACCTTATTTACCGGATCACAATTTGAAACTTTTTAATGATAACATCGGAATAATTCCATCAAATTTATCGCCATTCACAGATATAGAATCCAACAGGATTAAACATTTACAAAGAAGGGATGGCATGAATAATTTTAACGATAAAGTATCTTTTATCTGGTCCGTTGCAGACTTGCTCCGGGGACCCTACCGCCCGAACCAGTACAAAGATGTCATGCTTCCTCTCATCGTATTGAGACGCCTTGACTGCGTCCTGGAACCGACGAAAGAT